>JANTFN010000234.1 GCA_024763435.1 Thermodesulfobacteriota bacterium
GGTTTTTCGGGGCGCCACAAGATGTAACAGGTGTAAAACAGGGCTGAACCTGGATTAACCTGTTTCATAGATAATCAAGGGGTATTCGCCTTTCGCCCCTATTTCTTGACATTTATCCAACACGCATTACCTTATAGATACTGAAAAACACATCAAATCATTATCCCTTACGGAGGAAACAATGAACCAGGCCAAAACCTTTTTCTTTATGGCGCTGCTGACGATTCTTTTCGTCTGGCTGGGCAACCTCATCGGCGGACGCCAGGGTGCCGTCATCGCCCTGATCATCGCGGCAGTCATGAATTTTTTTTCCTACTGGTACAGCGATAAGCTGGTCCTGGCCAGATATAAGGCCAAACCGGTAACAGAGGCCGAGGCCCCGGACCTTTATCATCTTGTGCAGCGTCTGTCGCAACGGGCGGGGCTTCCCATGCCGAAGGTTTATATTATTCCCAATGAATCCCCCAACGCCTTCGCCACGGGACGCAACCCCTCGCACGCGGCCGTCGCGGTGACTTCCGGTATTCTGAGCCTTCTTTCACCCGATGAGCTGTCCGGCGTGCTTGGTCATGAGCTGACCCATGTCAAACACCGGGATATCCTGATCGGAACCGTGGCCGCCACCTTTGCCGGCGCCATTTCTGTTCTGGCCACCATGGCGCGATTCGGCGCGATATTTGGGGGTGGGGACGATGAAGGCGGTAGTAATTTTCTCGTGGTCCTTGTGGTCAGCATCGTGGCCTCACTGGCCGCCCTGCTGATTCAGATGGCCATCTCTCGGTCACGGGAATATCTCGCCGATGAAGGCGGCGCGAGGATTTCGGGCAATCCCGCCTATCTGGCCAGCGCCCTGCGCAAACTGGAGGCCTATTCAAAACAGATCCCTTTCCGGTCGGCAAGCCCCAGCACATCTCACATGTTTATCGTCAATCCCCTGACAGCCGGCGGGATTGCCGGCCTCTTCCGAACCCACCCATCTACCGATGATCGTGTCCGCCGCCTTGAAGAGATGACTCTTTGAAATCCGCCCGCCAGACCGCCCTTAGCATCCTTTTAAAGGTTGAAAAGGACAGCGCCTATGCCGCGCCCCTGCTAGCCAAAGCGTCACCGGTCCTTCAGCCGCGTGACCAGCGGCTTCTCGTGGAACTTGTTTATGGAACCCTTCGCCAGCGTCTTTCCCTGGATAACATCATCTCCCGTGTTTCCCGTCCCCCTGTTTCAAATATTGACGTTACCCTCCTGAATATTCTGAGAATCGGGGCCTATCAGTTCCTCTACATGGACCGGATTCCTGGCCATGCCATCGTCCATTCTTCCGCTGAAATGGCAAAATCACTCCGGGGCAAAAAGGCGGCCGGCTTTGTCAATGCCGTCCTGAGGCGCATCGGAGAAATGGGGAAAACGCCCCAATCTCTCCTCCCTCAGGAGGCAACGCCAGAGGCCCTTTCCATCCGCACATCACATCCCCTGTGGCTGGTAAACCGATGGATTTACCAGTTCGGTTACGCGGAAACAGCGGCCATCTGCGAAGCCAATACCCTCCCTCCCCCTGCAACCCTGAGAGTCAACACGTCAAAACTATCAAGAAAGAAATTTGTCGAGATTGTCAGTCATTACCCTGCCCTGAAAAACGCCCGAATAACCCCCACGGGAATGGCCTCATCCGGCTTCACTCTGTCTCCCCTCGCCGCGCTTTATGAAACAGACTGGCTTGAAAAAGGGTTTGTGAGTATCCAGGACGAGGCCTCTCAAATCGTGAGTGAGATCGTGGCTCCCCATAAAAACGAGCGTGTCCTCGAAACCTGCAGCGGCATCGGGGGGAAATCTTCGCATCTTCTCGAGCTTTCAAACGGGAAATGCGGGATCGTCTGCTGCGACAACATCCCATGGAAGCTGAAACAGCTTGGGCGAGCGGCGAAACGTCTGGGGTTTCCAGCCCCTCCGCGCGCCGCGGCGGATATGCGAAGTTCACCCTTTTCAAGTCCCGGTATTTTTGATAAAGTTTTAATAGACGCACCCTGTTCAAACACGGGCGTTTTGCGGCGGCATCCAGAGCGTAAATGGCGTCTTACCGACGCGGACATTCGGCGAATGCCGGCCCTTCAAACCGCCCTTCTCGACACCGCGGCGGACCTTGTAAGGCCAGGGGGTGTTCTTGTTTACAGCACGTGCAGCATTGAAAGAGAAGAAGGAGAAGACGTTATCGAGAATTTTCTAAAAAGGCATCCCGTGTTCCAACCCGGCAGGCTTCCGAAACGGTTCCTGCCCTTTTCCAGAAATAATTTTTTCCACTCTTTCCCTCACAGGAACGGGATGGACGGATTTTTCTGCGCACGGCTCATCAGGGGGGAATCATGATTTCCGCATCCATATTATCAGCAGATTTTTCAAGGCTTAAAGAGGAAATTTCAGCCGTCATTCATGCCGGGGCGGACAGGATTCACCTTGATGTCATGGATGGGCATTTTGTCCCCAACCTGACCTTTGGCCCCCCGATTGTTCAGTGCCTCGGAGAGCTCCCGCGCCCCATGGACGCCCACCTGATGGTGGAGAATCCAGAAGACTATCTTGAACCCTTCGCGGAGACAGGGTGTCGCGTCATTACGATTCATGTGGAAACAGGCCGGCATCTTCACAGGCTTCTCACGCATATCAGGGAGTTGGGTTGCGAGGCGGGTATTTCCCTCAACCCGGCCACGCCGGTTGAATTGTTGCGTCCCGTTCTTCCCTTTGTTGACGTGATTCTTGTCATGACGGTGAATCCGGGATTTGGTGGGCAGAAGATGATTCCCGAGGTCCTTCCGAAGATTACAGAACTCAGCCGGATGGTTGCGGATTCCGGGTACCCTGTTACACTGGAAGTTGACGGCGGTATTAACAGGGAAACCATTTCAGACGCCGCCCATGCCGGTGCCACGCGATTCGTTGTCGGGTCCGGTATCTTTAAAACCCCCGATTACCTCACAACTATTACTACCCTCAAAGAGCGGGGCTGTACGACCGATACATCCCCTGCCCTGGAGGTTTAAGGAGTTTTTATGGGACTTCCCAAACAGGAAGGTTACCGGCAGGCCCTGGAAATGGGCTGCAGTAAACTGCAAAAAATGGATCTGCCCCTTCAGGCGAAGCAGGGGGACTTTACCTTTTCCCCTGAAACAGGCATGAAAATTACCTGTTTTAATAAACACTATCTCATCAACCCTGAAGACTGCGGGTTTGAATCTCCGGATGAATCCGTCATATCTCTCGTCACCCGGATTGTCATTCTTCATTACATTCTAGAAGCAGACGGGTTTCCCCTTTCAAAAAAACTAATCACCTACGGGGAAATTCCCGGGGGATT
>JANTFN010000235.1 GCA_024763435.1 Thermodesulfobacteriota bacterium
CTTAATCTCTTCATCTTTCAGACTGAGCAGGTACACGCGCGCGCTCAGAAGGTCAGATTTGACCACAAGCCCCTGCTGGTACATTTTCTCGGCAATTTGTACATGTCGTGCCGCGGTTTTAACGGCATCCTCGATGACCCCGAGAAAGGCATTGGCAAGCAAGACGCCCTCGTAAGCCTCAACCACGGATAGAATAACGGCCTTTTCCTTCTGGGCCTTCTCTTCCCGCGTGCTTTCGACCATGAGGGCTGCCTGCTGGTGCCCGATCCAGACATCTCCACCGTTGAAGATGGGTTGAACGATCTGGAGCCTCGTCAGAAAATTATTGAGAGTTGGGGGATCATTCAATCGGTTGATCTGCATGTCCGACATGAGAAATTTCCCCTGATTCAGCCGCATTCCAAAGAAATACACCGGGTTATTGCTTCGGGAAAAAATCTCGGATAAATTCACGTGTGGGAAAAATCCGGACCGTGCCATTGTTTTCCCTGCCATGGACGCGCGGAGTTTTGCGTTGGCGGCCCTGACTTCAAAGTTATCGCGCAGGGCCGCGTTAATGGCTTCCGAAAGGCTGAATGTTTGCGGACAGGTTAGCCCCTCTGCGTGGATGTTTCGGGCGCAGACTATACCAAAACACAGAATCAAGACAGAGAGGATAAGACGGAACCCGTTTGCTTTAAATTTCATGGAACCTCCAGATAAAAAACGGATGTATTATAGTGTTTTTCAGGGCAGGTTTCATCTTCAGTATATCTGCTACTCCTGTTTACTTTTCACTCCAGAATGTATAGGCAGTCGCATGGAAAAAGTCAAGAGGCTGCCGAGACCTGTCAAACCAAAAAAGGGGTCAGACTTGACAAATGGGCATATTGACGACATAGAGTTGCGTTAAACACGAGAGAAATGACGGGGCGGATCTATCGAACATGTCACGCCGTAGACCCGAAGAGCGGCGAATCTAGCGGGCATGTCTCGCCGTAGACCCGAAGGGCGAAGGCGGACTTCCCGCCACTTTAATTCCACATTTTTTTAAAAAATCCCCTGGATTCCTCCTCGTTCGGCGTGGATGTTTCCCCTTCCAGCAGGGCAAATTCTTTCAGGAGTGTTTCCTGACGTTTGGTTAATTTTTTGGGGACTTTAACGATGACCTGGATAATTTCATCTCCTTTCCCGTACCCGCGAAGTCTTGGAAAACCCTTGCCTTTGAGACGGAAAACCTCTCCGGATTGGGTCCCCTTTTTTATCTGGAGGGATTCGGCGCCGTCAATGGTTGGAACATCCAGTTTCCCGCCGAGGGCGGCCATGGTGAAGGGGATAGGGATTTTACAGTAGATATCATCACCTTCTCTTTCAAAAAAGTCATGGGCCTGGACGTGAATCACGACATAGAGGTCACCGGGCGGGCCGCCCCTTTCCCCGGCCTCGCCTTCCCCGCGAAGACGCAGCCTTGAACCGGTATCCACACCTGCCGGGATTTTAAGGGAGACCTTTCTTTTCTGTTTAATCCGTCCCATACCCTGGCATGTTTCACAGGGTTCAGGGATGAGCTGTCCCGTGCCCCGGCAGGAAGGGCAAGTGGAGCTTATACTGAAAAATCCCTGTGAACGGCTTACCTGTCCCCTTCCACCACATGCCGGGCAGGTTATCGGCTGGGTCCCGGGTTTGGCGCCCGTGCCGCCACATACATCGCATGTCACCGTTCTTGGAATTTCAAGTTCGGCCTCTTTACCAAAGGCCGCTTCCTCGAATGTAATTTCAAGATCATAGCGCAGGTCATCCCCGCGGGCAGGCCCTGTCCGTGAGTGTCCTCCAAAGCCGAAGAAGTCGCCGAAGATATCCCCGAAAGAGGAAAAGATGTCCTCAAATCCATGAAAACCGGTAAAGCCGGATCCCCGCAGTCCCTCATGCCCATACTGGTCATATATCTGGCGTTTTTCGGTATCACTCAGTACTTCATAGGCCTCGGAGGCCTCTTTGAATTTTTCTTCCGCCTCTTTGTTGGAGGGATTTCTGTCCGGATGATACTTCAAGGCCATTTTGCGGTAGGCCTTTTTTATTTCATCTGGGGAGGCGGTTCTTGAGACACTTAAAATTTCGTAATAATCCCGTTCAATCATTGGCTCTCACTTATTATATTCGTCAAGTATTTTCCCGGAGCGCGCTTTTTCAACCACGCCCTCGAATTTTGGCCCTAAATCAACCCCCAGTTCCTGCGCGCGTTTCTTGGCCCACAGGCCTATGTTACGGTCATCCTTGTAATAGCTGTCATCGCGTTGGGCGCTGGTGTCAATTTTGGAAAGCCTGTCCTGCTCACTCTGATGATAGGAAAAGCGCGAAACAAGTTTTCTGACGTTTTTCGAGCTGCAACCTGGACAGACAATCACTTTATCTTTTTCCCATGGTAAAACAATTTCAGTAAATTGTTTTCCGCAGTCCTCGCATTCGTATTCGAAGAGAGGCATTCTATTTTTCTCCGTCCGGGGTCTCTTCCTCTCCGGATTTTTCAGACTTTCCCATAATCATGGCTTTCTGTGAAACATCCGGCAGATTGGAAAGGACTTTTTCAATATCTTTTCGTTTAATTTGGCCTCTTTTTAATTGAAGCTCCAGATATCTTTTGTCATCTTTGAAAGACTCACTCATCCAACTCATAGGCAGATCCTCTTGTTTTAGGGTTTTTTGGTTTGAGCCGTCAGCATTTTACAGGCGGAAAGAAACTTACCGATGCTTTTCCCTGAAAGTGCGAAGGCGCCCTTCTGTCCCTTTACCGTAAAGTAATACACCTGGCCGTCTTTGGATTTGTAGAAGGTGATAGCCGTAATAGGGGAAGACGTTTTGTCAGAAATGATAAGGTGGGTAATCCCATCGGTTTCTCCCTCCGGTGCTGCCTTCAGCCGTTTTGTGTATTTGAGATTTCCCAACTCCCAGATAAGATTCAGGATATTGATGTTGGGAATTTTCTGGTCTTCTTCGGGCATTTTTTTATACCAGGCATTCTTTTTCTTTTTGTAAATCTGGTGTTTTTTGCCTGTTGTGATTTCAACTTTTGTGACAGCACTCTCTTTTAACACGACAAGCCGACGGTATTTCAAGTCAAAGACCTTTTTAAAGGTCTTAACAATCGCATCGGTGGCCACCCCATAGTACCAGGCAGGATCTTCGGCCTGGGCAATCCATTTGCCATTTGCATTGAATAGTTTTAAGACCATGGGTTTTTTACGCCCTTTTATATCCAGTGAGAATATCGCCCCCGGTGCCGTGCCGCGAGCCAGCGTATCAAATTCCGCCTGATCCAGAAACTCCCTGACA
>JANTFN010000236.1 GCA_024763435.1 Thermodesulfobacteriota bacterium
GGGCACGGGCATGCCGTGCCCCTACGGAGGCGCAGAAAACCGAAACCTGTGTCAATCTGTGGCCGAGAAAATAGGGGTCTTTCTCCTTTTGACAAACAAATCATGATGAGCGCTTAACTTTTCGTTTAGCCGCGAATGCGCTAATATTTTTATTCGCGTATTCGCGGCCTCTTTTTTTAAAGAAGGAAAACACCCTTTTATCCCTATTAATCATGGCTCGTCCGGGCTTGTCCAACGACGTGATTAGATTCCGGCTTCGCGGAATCTATCTTAATTCGTTATGCAAATACTTCTTCTTGCTTAACCTGGTGAAACGAAATATCCGGCAAGCGTGCTGATACAGATGCGTGTTCTATCGTAAGGCTGACAGGGTTCCCTTCATTATCAATATCAAGATATAAATTTTCTGACAACTCCACAGTCTCTGAAACTTGTCTGTCAGAAAATTCCAGTAGCGCTGTATCCGTATCTGAAAAATAATTAATATTCATCACTAATCCCCCTTAAAATTTCTATCAAAAAAAGCATTATGAACTGTCACTCCATCTTCGAGGAGAATTACACGCAAATATTTACCATCAATATCAACCCACTTTCTTATTCTGCCGTCTTGCTGGATAACGGTCTTGCAGGGAGACGCAATGGCAAGCTCTATCCAAGCGTCTTTGATATTCGCCCTATCAGGGCGTTGTCTTGTATACAAGAAATACTGGGTACATTTCATATCCTGTTCGCCTTGCATATCTCGCTATTCTACACAAAATCTCTTATAAAGCCCAATTATACTATAATGACAAATGTTTAGAGTCAAGGGGAAAAAAGCGAAAGGATGCCTTTGAAAAAAGATTAGGGTTCAGATCTTTCCCCTTTTGACAAATAAATCATGATGAGCGCTTAATTTTTCGTTTAGCCGCGAATGCGCTAATATTTTTATTCGCGTATTAGCGGCTTCTTTTTTTTAATGAATCCTATCAAAAAATCATTGGATTGGGGGTCTTTTTCTTTCAGCCCTTCGCTCTTAGCGCGTCGGGAAAACCCGAAAAAAATAGCCTCTTGACACCTGATACGCATCAGGTTACAGTTATCTCATGATAAAGAACTTCCGTCATCGTGGACTGGAGAAGTATTTTAGGAAGGGCGCGAAAACGGGGATCCAGGCAAAGCACGAAAAAAGAATCAGACTAATTCTTGCTCGCCTTCATGCTTCAACGTCTCCGCAAGATATGAACTTGCCAGCGCTTCAGCTGCACGAGCTCAAAGGGAAAAGAAAAGGAACTTGGTCGGTCAGTGTTAGCGGAAATTGGCGGATTACTTTCGTATTCGATGGCGTTGACGCCGTCGATGTTGATTATGAAGATTATCATTAGAAGGAGATAGACAATGAGAATGTATAACCCACCTCATCCAGGAGAAGTTCTACGGGAACTGTGTCTGGAACCCTTGGGCATTTCCGTAACGGATGCAGCGGCGGCACTCGGCGTGAGCAGAAAGACCCTTTCCTCGATTCTGAATGGCCGATCCGGCATTAGCCCCAAAATGGCGATACGGTTGGGCAAGGCCTTCGATACCTCACCCGAGAGCTGGCTGAACCAGCAGGTTCAGTATGATTTATGGAAAGCCGCACAGAACTCTCGGAGACTCCATATCAAAAAACTCATAGCGGCATAACGAAATCTTCAAGTAGAATAGGGGAGGCACATAAGATTATAAGTTTCCTGTTTGAGGGAATCCTGTCAATTCTGTTTGCCCTGTCAAAAAGGTCTGACATTATACTTATTATACCTATTGACAGGGACCGGCAGGGGGCTTATGATTCCCTTGGATAAACCCATAAACAGATGAGAGAGGAGTTTGGGGATGTCAAAAGGCGTATCAGCGGCATCTGCCGCGATCCTGGACGGTGGCGCGGAAGAAATCTATGACGGTGAGAAATTAGAGCGGTTTTCTGAGAAGAACATGGCTTTCAAAAAGGTTTCGGAGGATTTGGGACAGCCCTGGTTTGAGGTGTGGATGAAAAACATGCTGGGGCAATATAAAAATGCCATGATTGGGGATAAGGTTCCTGTGGCAAACAAAAAGGAAGCCAGGGCGCATATTTCCCTGTGGGTCGGCGCTTCAACCTGGAACAGGTTGACCATGCCGTATGGGGAGGGGCACGAGAATGAGGGATTTCTAAGCTGGAAGCCTGTTAATGTTCCCCCGCCCTTCCGGGGTAATCCCGAACCGGATCCGGATCCGGAGGATCTGACGAAAAAGGTCAAGCAGATTGCGCGATTTCTCGGCGCCAATCGTGTGGGGGTTGCGAAGTTAAATCGGAAATGGGTTTATGCCGAAACGTGCAGAAATATCTATTCGGCGGATAAGCCCCAAAATAAAAAGATTGTTTTCAGGGATGTCAAGGGACCGGATGAAACGGAAACAGAACTCGTGATTCCCGAAACGGTTCGTTTTGCTGTTGTATCGATTCTTGACTTGAACCGGACCCTGACAAGTATTGGGTCTTCCTCCATCGATACCAGTGTGGCGACGAACATCGGGTATTCAAGAATGGGGATTACCGATGTTGCCCTTGCTGAAGCAATTCGCACTCTGGGATATACAGCGATTCCCTGTAAGAACGGTACCGGGTTGAGTATTCCCATGGCTATTGATGCCGGATTGGGGCAGCTGGGACGCAATGGCTTGCTGATTACGCCGGATTATGGCGCGAATATCCGTATCGGTAAGGTCTTAACGGATATGCCTCTGATTCCTGACAAGCCAATCGATTTCGGTGTCACGGAATTCTGTAAAAACTGCATGCGCTGTGCCAAAACCTGTGAGGTAGAGGCGATTTCGTTTGACGAGAGGACCACGGAGCCCCCCGTTGAAACGGGAAACCCCGGGGCATTAAAATGGTATGTTAACGGAAAGGCGTGTTTAAATTACTGGATAACTTCCGGGGCATCCTGCACTGCCTGTCAGGCGGTGTGTCCGTTTACCCAGAGCCATTATCAGGTGTTGGACCCGAAAACAGTCTGGGAGATGGCAGTTCCCCCCTTTGGAATTGATTATCAGTCATAATATATGCCTTCTGACGCCTTCTGTTTATTTGCAGTTGTAAAGATATAAAAAAACAGAAAGGCTGTTTCATTTAAGAGTTTTTAGGCATTTATTTTAAGTTTTTGACATTTTTTTCTGCTGTCTTTTACGGGATTGTTTTAGCAATTCGTCCTTCTTTGAAGTCATTTTTAAAAGCCGGTGATTAACTGAAATTTGCTCTTGACGTGGGGAAAATTTTGAGATATGTAAAAGGCAGGT
>JANTFN010000237.1 GCA_024763435.1 Thermodesulfobacteriota bacterium
CCATAGCGCGCCGTTCCCCGGACAACAGGATATCCAAGTTCGACCATGTGGTGAATCGCCTTATGACCGGTACAATGATTCGCGGCAATTTTTTTAAACTTGTATTTTCCCAGATCCTTGACGACCTTCTGTGCTTTTGGCGACCACTTCTCGAAAGGATCGATATGCAATCCCCCATAGAGTCCGTAAAGTTTCGCTCCGTTCTTAAGTGATTTTCTGGAAAAATCAGCCACATTTAAAATCCCTCGGTGACAACATCCCGTAACAATTACAATTCCCTTGTCCTTCACGTTAAAAAACAGGGACTGCTCGCCTTCAACCCGAACAATAATCGGGAAATCAAAAGTAACCGATGCAACGCCCGGGAACAGCTTGTGCACCTTTCCCGGCTTCAACTGCGCAAGTTTACCCTTGTAGGGAATCAGATTTTTAGCGTGGGGAAGCAGGTACTGCGCACCACTCAGAAAATGCATTCCTTCCGGATAAAAGGTACTCGGAATAAGCATTTTGATTGTTGGGTCATTTTCGAGGGTCGCCTCCAATCCCCAGTAGTGGTCAAGATGCTCATGGGTAATATACAGGTAATCAATTTTTTTAGCCTTAAGCATCTTATCAATGCCCTCTTCCTTAAAACGTTTTCGCATCCATTCAAGATTCCATCCGGTATCAATCAAAATTCTCAGTTTTTTTCCGTCAAGGGCTGTCACCTCAATCAGCGAACAACTCCCCGCCGCGTTTTTAGGCGTCCAGGGAATTTCCCACTGGCTCTTATGAATCCCCCCGTGATGCATAATATCGCCTATCAGCGTCTTATTATTCCACCATCCAAGCTCGGAGATTGCCTTGATTTTAACGCTCTTACATTCTCCAAAATTGACGCCCTTGGAACCAGCAGCGTGCGCCTCACCCGTTGAAAGAGAATGTATCCCCAAACTCGCCAAATAAGTCGCGGATGAATAAAACGCTATTTCCTTCAGAAATTCCCGTCGTGTTTTCTCCATTCTGCATTCCCTCCATGTTAAGGTTTTAAATTACAACGATGTTATTTATATTGATTTCATTTGTCAAGGGTTTTAAATTTTCGCTTTAATCTGCCGCAGTAAGCTGTCAAACGCAAATTTATAACCAGAGATAAACCTTTTTCTTGTCTGTTTCGCCTTTCAGAAGTATTCAGGAATATGACATGCACACATCATCATACGTATTATTTGCTTGATTAAAAAAGAATCTCATATTATATATTCTTTAACCGAGACAACTCCGAATAAAGAAAACCTTTGTATGGAGAAATTGTATGAAAATCATTGTCTGTATTAAACAGGTTCCCGATGTTGAAGCAAATTTTTACTTCAAGCCTGACAACACAGGTGTCGAGGTGGAAAAAATGGCCATGATTATCAACCCGGGAGACGAGGTTGCTATTGAGGGCGCCCTTCGACTCAAGGCCATTTATCCAGACACGGAGGTTATCCTTGTCTCACTTGGCCCTTCTCCCTCCAGGGAGGGCCTCGAATATGGTCTGAGTATGGGCGCTGACAAGGCCGTTCATATTCAAGATTCCGATTATGTCTTTGGGCAACCCTTCCGGACGGCACACATTCTGTCAAAAGCCATCCAGGAAATAGGTTTTGATATGATTCTTTTTGGCTACAAGGCGGTCGATGACCGGCTTCACTTTGTAGGACCCGCCGTGGCGGAGTTTCTGAACCTGCCCCACATTACGGGAGTTACTTTTATAAAGCTATTTCCAGGCATCAAGCGATGTGAAGCCCACCAGGAAGTTCCCAAAGGCATCAATATTATCGACTGTCTCTATCCCGCCGTTTTCACAGTTAAACGCGGACTCATGGAACCCCGTTATCCCTCCCTTGTCGAACGACTGGCCGCCCAGAAAAAGGAGATTACTTCCCAATCGGTAAAAAAATACTGGAATGAAGAAAGCGCAAAACAATTTCCCCGGCACACCTCCATGCGATTTTCCATCTCGGAGGGAATGGCGGCGGAGCGAAAGGTTAAGTGGGTCACGCCCGATGAAATCGCAAACTTTCTTGGAAAATATAAAACGCGTAAACCAGACAGTACTATCGACGCGGGAAGCGGAGAAGAGCTATGAGAAAAAGTATCTGGGTCATCGCCCATCACCAGGAAACTAAAATCAAGCCGGTAACCTTTGAGCTCCTGAATATCGCGGCCAGCCTGGCACGGAAGATAGACGCCGAAGTCAACGCGCTCGTTCTGGGTCCCTCAGTGGCGCATTTAAGCCCTCAGCTCATCGGCCTCTGCGATCATGTCTATCTCTTTGAAGACCCCTTACTCACTGAATATCACTACGAGACATACCAGCAGATTTTTCTCCGAATGATCGACAAATACCACCCCGACATCCTCCTCGTCTCCAGCATCCTCCGAGGAACCGATTGCTTCCCGAGACTGGCTGCCCATTTTAAGGCCCATTACGTCTCCGGGTGCATGGACCTCTCTTATCTGCCGGACCAAGGCCTGATCCAATATCACCAGGCGGTTTATGAAGGCCGGTCCATCCTTGAAGGGGCCTTCAAACTCGATCGCATGGCGGTTATTATGACCCTTCCGCACGTCTTTACGACGCCAGCGGAAAAAGGGCAGAAAGAAACCATCGTCTCTCCCCTGCAGATACCTCTTTCGCCGATGGAATTCATCACGCGCCGTGTCTCTTCCATCAAAACCGTCTCATTCTCCCTTGGGGAGGCCCTGGTTGTTGTCGCCGGCGGAAGAGGTATGCAGGGTGCCGGCGGATTTAAACTCCTCGCAGAACTTGCCGGAAAACTTCACGGCGCCGTTGGCGCAACCAAGGCAGCGGTTGAGGCCGGCTGGTGCGAACACCGATTTCAGATTGGTCAAACCGGCAGCCTTATCTCGCCAGAGGTTTATATTGCGTGCGGTATCTCCGGGTCCATTCACCACCTCGCCGGCATCCAGGGCGCTCAGACGGTCATTGCCATTAATCAGGACCCTGACGCCCCCATTTTCAAGCGTTCCGATTATGGGATAACGGGAAATGTCTTTGAAATTATCCCCGCTTTAATCCAATCCATCGACAATTTTTCAGGAGTTTAAGCCGTGGAAGCATCTCGTGTCTTTTTCTGGAACATCGGCCATGTGCGGATAGCTGTTTATATCCTTTCTCTGGTTCCCCTCGCTTTTATTGCCTACGGGCTTTATCGGCGCTACTGCCTG
>JANTFN010000238.1 GCA_024763435.1 Thermodesulfobacteriota bacterium
GTACACCGGTTCCAGGGACACCCCCGGGTTACCCGTATTAAAACACTGTACGCCTCATTCGGCGGCCTGTAAGGCGGAAGATCGTAGGGAAGATACATCACAGCTCCTTATAAATGCCTTTCACTTTTCACTTTTCACTTTTCACTTTTCACCTTCTACCTTCTACCTTCTACCTTCTACCTAAACACTTAAAGCCCCAGCGCTTCATCAATTCCCCGCATCGCGTCGAGGCTGATGGCAGCAAATTCAGGGAGGGGAATATCAATTTTTTCACACAGCCGGATCAGGTCCCGATTAACACTGCGCGCAAACCCTTTCTCCTTCATCCGTTTTGTAATGGATTTCGTTTTGACGCTTTTAAGTTTTTTATCCGGATAGACCAGTGCCGTGGCCGTAATCAGGCCGGTAATGCACTCGGAACAGGTAATGGCAAAATCAAATCTCGTTGCCCTTTCGATCCCGAGGCCCTCCGCATTATGGGCCAGGATGGCATCGATCATATCCCGCGGAAACCCCTTCGCCTCCAGGACTTCCGCTGTTTTTCTTCCGTGATTTTCCGGCGATTCAAAGGTTTCTTCGTAATCGAGGTCGTGGAGGAGTCCGGCAATACCCCATTTATCCGCGTCTTCTCCAAAACGTTCCGCCAGAACCCGCATAATGGCTTCGGTTGCAAGACTGTGTTTGATGAGGTTTTCCTGATGGACATACGCCCTGAGAAGTTCAAATGCCTCCTCTCTGTTCACCGGCAATCCCTGTGTTTCATTTGTCATCTTTACACCCCTTTTTTTCTGATTATTTTACGCCTTTTGCACAGAATTACAAGAAAAACACACTCTTTTCAGGCGTGTTGAGAAAATCCGAACCTGGAAAAAGCTATTTTATCTTGACATTTCCCCCAATTGAGTGATAGTCAAGGCAAAATTACAGAATGCCTTGTAAAAAAGAAGAAATTAAAAGGATTTTCGTGGGAAACAGCAAAGGAAATCTTACCCCCTATAAGGCCTTGAATGCTATTATCTCTTCAGCAATAGCAGCCGTTGATCCTTATCTCGCCATTAAAAAATGTGTTTCCTTTAAAGATGGCGTTCTAACCGTTGACGGCGGTGCTTCTAATGCCGCTGACCCGAAGGCGAAATACTTGCCGTTTCAAACGGATCTTTCAGCAGGAAAACTTTACGTCGTCGGCGCCGGGAAAGCCGCCTCCCGGATGTCCCTCGCCACGGAAGAGGTTTTTGGAGATACCCTCCGCGATGGCATTGTTGTTACAAAATACGGATACACCGAATCCCTGAAGAAAGTAAGACAAATCGAGGCGGGGCATCCTGTCCCGGACGACAAGGGCGTTCGGGGCGTTACGGAAATAGCGCATCTTCTGAGGCAAACAACGAAAAATGACCTCGTCGTGGTTCTCATCTCAGGCGGGGGTTCCGCGCTTCTTCCCTTGCCCGCCCCCGGGATAACCCTGGAGGATAAACAGGCTGTTACTTCTCTGCTGTTGTCATGCGGGGCAACGATTCAGGAGATGAATACCATTCGGAAGCACCTGTCCGGCATTAAGGGTGGCCAACTGGCCAGGCTTGCGGCCCCCGCCCGGGTGCTTACCTTTATCCTATCGGATGTCATCGGGGATAATCCAACTTCCATCGCGTCCGGGCCCACGGTACCAGATGACAGCACTTTCAAAAATGCGCTGGATATCATCAAAGCCTATGACCTGACCCGGAAACTTCCGAAACAGGCCCTGAACCGGCTTGAAAAAGGCGCTGCCGGCAAGCTTCAGGAAACACCGGGGCATGAAGATACCCTTTTCAATCGCGTCTTTTTTCGATTTATCGGCTCTAATCAGATCGCGCTGAACGCGGCTTCTCAAAAAGCGGCTGCCTTGGGATACCACCCCTTTATCCTTGCCAACGCCGTTGAGGGAGAGGCCCGTGAGATCGCGAAATTCCTGGCGGCAGTTGCCAAACAGCTTAAAACACACGGGCAGCCGGTGCCATCCCCTGCCTGTATCCTTTCGGGTGGAGAACCGACCGTCACGCTGAAAGGAAAGGGAAAGGGGGGACGGAATCAGGAACTCGCCCTGGCCGCAGGAATTGAGATTGAAGGCCTCAACGATGTCGTGATCGCAAGCGTGGGCACGGATGGCACGGACGGGCCGACAGATGCCGCGGGGGGATTCGCGGATGGGGAAATGATGAGAATAGCTCGGGAAAAACAGTTAAATCCGGCTGATTTTCTTGCCCGAAACGATTCCTATCCGTTTCTCGAAAACCTGGGATACCTGATCAAGACAGGCCCCACAGGCACCAATGTCATGGATATCCATATTATCCTTTCGGACAAACCGCCTGTTACCTAAACCACATCTTTTTTAAAGGAACATCATGTACGAAATTAAAATTATCCGCTTTTTCTCAGCCGCTCATTTTCTGAAGGATTACAATGGAAAATGCGAAAACCTCCATGGGCATAACTGGAAGGTGGAGGTCATGGTCCGCACGAACAGCCTCGATAAGGGGAATATGGCCATTGACTTTTCACGCTTGAAACACCTCACCGATGACATTCTGAATACCCTGGACCACAAGAACCTCAACGACCTTAACGCCTTTGAGGATCAGAACCCCTCCTCCGAAACGATTGCCAGATATATCTTTGAAAGGCTGGAACAGGCCCTTGAAGGAACCCCGGTTTCCGTCCACAGGGTCAATGCCTGGGAATCGCGGGATTCATGCGCGGGATATATGAAATGAACCCCATCAAAACAGCAAAACAGGCAGGCGGAAACACGCTGGTTGACATTCAGAACCTCCCGGACACCCGCAACATCCGCATAAAAAAAGTTGGTGTTAAAAATATCCGGTATCCCATTACGGTACGGGACAAGGTAAACGGCATTCAACACACGGTCGCGAACGTGAATATGTATGTAGACCTGCCCCAGCACTTCAAGGGAACCCACATGAGCCGTTTCGTGGAAATTTTGAATACCTACCGTGGCGATATCGCCATCAGAAATTTTTCCAAAATTCTCAATGCCATGAAAGAAACGCTCAATGCCAAAAGTGCCCATCTTGAAATTGAATTCCCCTACTTTATCAAGAAAGAGGCCCCTGTCACACACGCGAAGGGCCTGATGGAGTATATCTGCCGCTTTTGCGGATCCAG
>JANTFN010000239.1 GCA_024763435.1 Thermodesulfobacteriota bacterium
AGAGTGCGAATGGAAGCATGACGTTAATGGGACTCGCGGAAAGAAAAAATGGTCCGCCACGTCGGACCTATTGACAAGCCTTCTCATGGAAGGGCTAAGGGAGAAATGAACTTCAGAATCGACAGGCGAAGCGGGGAAGCGGCTTACCGGCAGCTGGAGCATCTTATTGTAAGTTCTATCAAGGAGGGTGTTTACCGGGAAGGGATGAAACTTCCCTCGGAGGTAGCGCTCGCGGAAAAGCTGGGAATCAGCCGCATGACGGTCAATAAGGCCTTGACATCCCTGGCGCGGCGGGGGTTTTTAACCCGCAGCCCGGGGAGAGGCAGCATCGTCACACCTCGGAAACTTCATCAGGGGTTTTTCAGGGTAACCAGTTTTAACCGCACCATGGCGGAAATGGGGATGACCCCGGAAACGCGTGTGCTGGAAACCGGGGTTGAACCCGCCGGCAAGGTGGTCGCGGAAGCCCTGTCGATCAACGAAGGCGACCCGGTTGTTCTCGTGCGGCGATTGAGGATCGCGGATGAGATTCCGCTTATGCTCGAAGCAAGATATTTAAATCATGCCTACTGCCACCCTATTCTTCACGAGGATTTAAGTGTCGGCTCGATTCATGATATCCTCATCAATAAATTCAACCTTCCCCTGACGCGGGTCAGACAATCCCTCGAAGTTCGGAAGGCCGGTAAACAAGAGGCAACTCTCCTTGAGATACGGGAAAGGGACTGCTGTTTCTTCATGGTTCGGACAACCTTTACGGATGATACTCCCATGACGTGGGTCCAATATCTGTATCGTTCCGACCGCTACCGGTTTGCCGCTGAATTCAACCCCATGGAGGAATTCAATGGCGGATAAGCGCGCGCTACAAAAAGGGTATGGCCTGGTCATCGCGGGGGCGGTTGCCCTCGGGATGCTGGGGATCGTCGGACGACTTCTCTACCGGGAGATCGACACGCCTGTTACACTTGTCCAATACCGCGCCTTTATCGGAACCCTGGTTCTTCTGGCGGGCTTGCTGATTTTCGCGCGCCCTCTCTTTGCCATCAGAAAACGGGATATCCCCTTTTTCGCCCTCTATGGCCTGTTGAGTATTGGACTCAACTCGTTTTGCTATTTCAGCGCAATTCAGAAAATAGGTATCAGCCTGGCTGTAGTTCTCCTCTATACCTACCCGGTTTTTCTGATGGTTTTATCCGCTCTCTTTTTGAAGGAACCCCTGACAAAAGTCAAGGTTTTCGCCCTGACAGCAAGCCTGGCGGGCGTAATCCTGCTTGTCATGCACAACGGCATGTGGACCAACCATTTGAACCGGACGGGCGTTCTTTATGGATTGGGCGCTGGATTTTTTTCCGCCCTGTACAGCTTTTTTGGTAAAAAGGCCCTGGCAAGATATCAGCCGGCCACGGTCCTGTTCTATGCCCTGTTGTTCGGAAGCCTTTTTTTCCTGTTATGGGGAATGGCCACCGGATCCCTCCAGACCAGATTTACCCCCCGGACATGGTTCTGGCTTTTTGTCCTGGCCACGGGTCCGGGATTGACGGGGTATTTTCTCTATACCATGGGGCTTCAACACGTGGAGGCCTCGCGGGCAGGTGTCGTCGCTACCGTTGAGGTTCTCGCCGCGGTCCTTGGGGCCTATCTTTTCTTTGATGAACGCCTGTCTCTGCGGCAGGCGGCGGGAGGCGCCCTGGTCCTTTCCGGGGCGGTAGGTATTCAATGGGAAGCCATCAAATGGAAGAAGAAAGGAGGTGAGGTGCTGGCATAAAAATAACGAGGGGAATTAAACTCAAAATTCAACCCGTAACAAGGAGGTCAGGAGATGAAAAAGGTATTATTTGCATGTTTAATTGGGTTTTTGGCCGTTTCTATTGGTGCCGCCCCTGTTTTCGCCGGAACGGTAAAAATAGGGTTTTTCGCGCCTTTAACAGGATTTGCCGCCGCTGACGGAACTTCCGCAAAGAACGCCGTCCTGCTCGCCGTTGACAAAGTCAACAAATCCGGCGGCCTGAACGGAAACAAGGTGGATCTTATCGTTTACGATGACCGCCACAACCCGAAAGAGTCCGTGGCAATTGCCAACAAACTCACAGAAAAAGACAAGGTCGTCGCCATTGTCAGCGGGTCCTACAGCATGCCGACACGCGTGGGCGCCCCCATCATCAACAAGGCCGGGATTCCCATGGTCGCCGGATACGCCGTGGACCCGAGCATCACAAAGGCGGGCCCTTATATCTTCAGAAACGGCTTCCTCGGCAAGGTCGAGGGAAAGGCTGCCGGCGAGGTCGCCATGAACCTCCTGAAGGCGAAAACCATTGCCATGTTCACCATTGACAATGATTATGGCCGCGCTATTTCGGCGGGATTCCGCGAACGTGTAAAAAAGTTCAGTGGCAAAGTTGTTTATGAACATGCCTTTGCCATCGGGACAAAGGATTTTTCCGCCATGCTGACAAAGGTCAAGGAACTTTCCCCGGATCTTCTGTTTATCAGCGGGTATTACGCGGAAGCGGCCATGGCCGTAAGGCAAGCAAAAGACCTCGGCATCACCGCAAAGATTCTCGGTGAAGAGGGCTTCGACTCTCCGAAGTTTCTGGAGCTTGCCGGCGATGCCGCGGAAGGTGTCGTGATTACCACGAACCTTAACCGGGACGACCCGAGACCGTTTGTCCAGGAATTTCTGAAGAGCTACAAGGCAAAATACGGTATGGCCCCGGATATGGTTGGCGCTTCGAGCTATGATGCCTTTATGATCGTGGCAGAGGCTATCCGCAAGGCCGGAACCAGCCCAAAGGCGATTCAGGCCGCTATTGCCAATACGAAAAACTTCAATGGTTTAACTGGGTTAATCACACATTTCGATAAAATAGGTGAGGTTATAAAACCCGTGCAGGTTCAGATCGTTAAGAAAGGCGCGTTTCATTATTTCGCCCAGATTTCCGATCCGGGAATCATTACTCCTGTCGTAAAGTAACCCTATAACCCATCCCCCGGGAGGAACGCGCTGCAACGCGCCCTTCCGGGGAGAGGATACAACCTATGCTGGCTCAACAGATTGTCAACGGTATTACCATCGGGAGTATCTACGCGCTGATCGCCCTCGGCCTGACCATCGCGTACGGCGTCCTGAA
>JANTFN010000240.1 GCA_024763435.1 Thermodesulfobacteriota bacterium
TTGACGGAGGACGAAGATGTCAAGAGTAAAAAGCAGAGTCGCTTCAAGGCGAAGAAGAAAAAAGATATTGAAGGCTGCCAAGGGGTATTGGGGCGGCCGCGGGACACTTATCCGAAGCGCGACGGAAGCGGTTCACCGCGCGTGGGCCTATTCCTACCGAGACAGGCGTGTACGGAAGCGGGAATTCAGAAAATTATGGATTGCCCGGATCAATGCCGCGACACGGGATGAGGGGATGACCTATAGCCGCTTCATAAACGGTCTCAGGAAGGCGGAGATTGAACTTGACCGGAAGACGCTTTCTGAAATGGCGATATGGGACAAGGAGGCCTTTTCGCGCCTTGTAACCCTTGCACGGGAACAGATCGAAAATTAGGCTGATATGGATTTAAAGGACCACATTCTCGCGCTTGAAAAAGAGATCCGGGAACTTTTGGAAACGCTGGATTCTCAGGAGAAACTCGAGAAATTCAGAATTGATTTCCTCGGCAGAAAGGGGAAGGTTACCCAGCTTTCCAAAGGGCTGGGCGCCCTTTCCAGAGAGGAAAGGCCTGAAGCGGGCAAGGCGATTAACCGGATGAAGGGCTGGGTTGAGGAAGCGCTTAAAAACCGCCAGCAAACGATTAAAGCCCGTCTTCAAAAGGAAAAAGTGACCGGGGAAAGGATCGATATTACTCTTCCGGGTCGCCGGACGCCGCTGGGCCGTCATCACCCTGTTACAAGGGTATCCCGTCAGATACGCGAGATATTCGAGGGGATGGGGTTTGAGGTTGCCCACGGCCCTGAGGTCGAGCTTGATTACTATAATTTCGAGGCGCTGAACATCCCCAAACATCACCCCGCCCGGGATATGCAGGATACGTTTTATATCTCTGAAAATGTTGTCCTTCGAACACACACGTCCCCGGTTCAGGTCCGGACGATGGAAAAGCAGCAGCCGCCTATTCGGGTTATCACGCTCGGGGCCGTTTACCGCTGCGATTCAGATGTCACGCATACCCCCATGTTTCATCAGGTTGAAGGCCTGCTGGTGGATAAAAATGTTTCCATGGGGGATTTGAAAGGTATCCTGACGCGGTTTGTGCATCTTATGTTTGGGGAATCAATCAGCCTGCGGTTCCGCCCCAGTTTTTTCCCGTTTACCGAACCGAGTGCGGAAGTAGATATCCAGTGTGTTATCTGCGGCGGCAAGGGATGCCGTGTTTGCTCTCATACGGGCTGGCTGGAAATCCTGGGATGCGGGATGGTGGATCCGGCGGTATTCGGATTCGTGGATTATGACCCGGAGGTCTATTCAGGTTTCGCGTGGGGGCTGGGAATTGAACGGGTTGCCATGCTGAAATATGGCATTAATGATTTAAGGGCTTTTTTTGAAAACGATTTACGATTTCTTTCGCAATTTCAGGGACGATGAAAGTAAGCTTAAACTGGTTAAGGCAATGGGTTGATGTCGCGGACACGCCGTCCGGCATCGCGGACAGAATGACGATGGCCGGTCTGGAAACCGCTGCTGTTGAGGCCTTCGGGGAAGGCTTTGACAAGATTGTCATCGGTAAAATTTTGAAAATAGCACCCCATCCCGATGCGGAGAGGCTGTCTCTCTGCGAGGTGACGGTTGGGGGAGAAACCCCGCTCTCGATTATCTGTGGGGCGAAAAATATTTTTGAAGGTGCCGTGGTCCCCGTGTCGATGATTGGCGCGCTGCTTCCCAACGGCATCAAGATCAAAAAATCAAAAATCAGAGGTGTGGCGTCTGAGGGCATGATATGCTCCGAGGAAGAACTGGGGCTGGAGGAACATTCTGCGGGAATTATGCTTCTTCCGGAAGACCTGCCGCTCGGGGCTTCTTTTTTTGACACACTCGGATTGCGCGATACCGTTTTTGATTTTGAGATAACGCCCAACCGGGGGGATTGCCTCTCTATTTTAGGGATTGCGCGTGAGGTTTCCGCGCTTTATAAGTTGCCGCTGAAGGACAGGGCGGTTGAAATTTCAGAAGAGGGCGGCCCGGTGGCCGACGCGGTCCGGATTGATATCGAAAATACCGTGGACTGTCCGAGATACTGCGCGCGCCTTGTCAGAGACGTAAAGATTGGACCTTCTCCGCTGTGGTTGCGGGAAAAGCTGATTAAATCAGGGTTTCGCGCTATCAACAATGTTGTGGATATTACCAATTATGTCCTGCTTGAACTGGGCCAGCCCCTGCATGCCTTTGATTTTGATTTGCTTCGTAACCGCCAACTGGTTGTCAGGTCGGCCGGTAAAGGAGAAGTTTTTACAACCCTCGACGAAAAAGAGCGTGAATTGTCTGAAAATGACCTGTTGATTTGCGACGGTGTCGGCCCTGTAGCCATCGCCGGTGTGATGGGGGGATTGAATTCAGAGGTAACCAGCCATACCACGAATGTTCTCATCGAATCCGCCTATTTTCGCCCCGCCGCGATTCGCACTACGGCAAAAAGACTTGGGCTCCCCACGGAAGCTTCTTTCCGTTTTGAACGGGAAGTTGACCCGGAGGGCCTGATTCGCGCGGCCGATCTTGCCGCCTCTCTGATGGCGCAACTTGCCGGTGGAAAGGTGGCACCGGGGGTGATGGACGAAAACTTTCTTGAAGGGGAATCCCGGGAGATTAAACTCAAAACGGAGAAGGCTGCTTCGAGACTTGGAATTTCTATCTCTGATGATGAGATCACGGATTGTATGAAGCGTTTGTTTGCGGAAGCCGAAAAGAAAGAGCCGGGAATTCTAGTTGTCCGCCCGCCCAGTTTTCGAAGGGATTTGACGCGTCCGGTAGATTTAATAGAAGAGGTGGGCCGGCTTATTGGATTTTCTAAAATTCCCGTAACGCTGCCGGTTTGTGATATGGATTATCATCCCGTCTCCACCCTTTTGAGGGCTGAAGATTCTGTCAGGGATTTTCTTGTTGATGCCGGCTATTTTGAAGTGATTAATTATAGCTTCATCAGCGAAAAGTGGTTTGACGACCTGCTGATTCCCGAGAATGATGTATTGAGAAATGTTGTAAGACTTCTGAATCCTATCAGTGAGGATATGGCCGTTTTACGCACTTTTCTGTTGCCATCTCTCCTTGAAAACGCGAGGAATAACTTTAATTATAAAATACA
>JANTFN010000241.1 GCA_024763435.1 Thermodesulfobacteriota bacterium
CCCGTCCAGTGTCGCCGCTGTCTTGAGCGTCACAAAAGGCGTCTGGTTGCTGACGAAATGAATGAAACTCTCATTCAGTTTTTGACACTTTTCTTCGAGGATACCCTCTGTCACGAGGACACCGTTTTCACGAAGCGTCTGCTCCCCGCCCCCAGCCACGGACGGGTTGGGGTCCTTCATCCCAAAAACAACCCGCCGGATTCCCGCCTTGATGATTGCCTGCGTGCAGGGCGGCGTATGGCCAAAATGGTTGCAGGGTTCGAGGGTTACAACCATCGTAGCACCGCGCGCCTCCTCTCCTGCTTCTTTCAGGGCCATAACCTCGGCATGATCCGCGCCGTAAGCCCTGTGATACCCCCTTCCAATAACAGCGCCGTCTTTCACAACAAGGGCACCCACCAGTGGGTTGGGAGCTACCCGCCCCTTCCCTTTCACGGCAAGACGCAGGGCAAGCCTCATATAAGCGGAATCAGTCTGTTTCAGATTTGTTTTGATTTTTCAAAAGCTCCTGGAGTTCACTCAGAAATTCCTCGATATCCTTGAATTCACGATAGACGGAGGCAAACCGCACATAGGCAACATCATCCAGTGCGTGAAGCGCTGCCATCACCTCGGCGCCGATTTCCCGGCTTGGAATCTCCTTTTCTCCCTTTTCCTCAATTGTCCGCTGAATCCTGTTGACCACTTTTTCCAGGGCGTCAATACTAACCGGGCGTTTTTCACAGGCCTTTCGCAGACCCCGCATCAGTTTCTGTGGGTCAAAGGCCTCCCGCCGTCCATCTTTTTTGACAATCATAGGTTGAAGGATTTCTACCTGCTCAATCGTGGTAAACCGCTCCCGACAGGACAGACATTCCCTGCGCCGCCGTATCATATCCTTTTCCGGCGTTGTCCGGGAATCGATAACCTTGCTATCTGTGTAGCCACAAAACGGGCATTTCATTTTTTCGAATACTGAAGGGTCAGAATCCCGGCCTCTTTAAGCATGTCATCCGAGAGGTCATCGGGATACCCCGCCTCATAGACAATTTTTTCTATCCCCGCGTTTATAAGCATCTTGGAACAGATAATACACGGATGATTGGTGCAATACAGCGTCGCCCCTCCGATGGAAATCCCATGAAACGCGGCCTGGATAATGGCATTCTGTTCCGCATGCAACCCCCGGCAGAGCTCATGCCGCTCACCGGAGGGAATCCCAAGCTGTTCGCGAAGGCAGCCAAGGTCGAGGCAGTGCGCAAGCCCCTTGGGCGCGCCGTTATATCCCGTGGCCAGAATCATTTTATCCTTGACAAGCAGGGCGCCTACATGCCGTCGCAGACAGGTGGACCGGCTGGAAACAAGCCGGGTTATTTCCATGAAGTAGGTATCCCATCCAGGCCTTTCAGGTGCGGACATTAGCGTCATAATAATATTATTCTCCTGAAGATATCACCGGCCGAATGGGATAGGCTCGGCAAAATTCCCGAACCTCCGCTGCTGTTTTTTTCTGCAGGGTCTCATCAGACGAATTGGAAAGAATCAGATCGATCCACCCGGCAATGGTTTGCATCGCATCCTCTTTCATTCCCCGTGTTGTCACAATAGGCGTTCCAATCCGGATACCGCTTGTAACATAGGGCGATTGGGTATCAAAGGGAATAACATTTTTATTTAATGTAATCCCCGCCTTGTCCAGCGCGCGGGCGGCATCCCGGCCGGTAAGCCCTCTGTTTGTGAGGTCGACAAGAAACAAATGGTTATCTGTTGTCCCTGTCACGATCTCATAACCTTTTCCCTTCAGGGCATCACAAAGGGCCTGCGCGTTTTTCACAATCTGCTGCCCGTACTGTTTGAATTGCCCATTCTGCGCTTCTCTGAAACATACGGCCTTCGCGGCAATAATGTTCATAAAGGGCCCACCCTGAAGACCTGGAAAAACAGTGCTGTCGATTTTTGAGGCATACTCTTTTTTACATAGGATAAAGGCCCCGCGCGGTCCTCGCAGGGTTTTATGAGTCGTGGTTGTAACAAAATCGGCATAAGGGACAGGGCTGGGATGCGCATCAGCCGCTACAAGCCCCGCGATATGGGCAATATCTGCCATCAGCAAAGCGCCAACCTCATCCGCAATATCACGAAATCGCTTAAAATCAATGGTTCGTGAATAAGAGCTTGCCCCGGTCACAATAATCCTCGGAGACAACTTCCTGGCCATATCCCGCACTTCATCATAATCAATCAGATACGTGTCCCGCGATACCCCGTAGTGAAAAGACTCAAAGATTCGGCCCGTAAAGCTGGCGGAGGCACCATGGCTCAGATGGCCGCCATGGGAAAGGTTCATCCCGAGGATCCTGTCTCCAGGCTTCAGGACCGAAAGATAAACAGCGAGATTGGCAATCGTCCCCGAAAGGGGCTGAACATTACAATGCTCCGCCTTAAACAGGGTCTTCGCCCGCTCAATCGCCAGGGATTCTGCCTGGTCAACAAACTCACATCCCTCATAGAACCGTTTCGCAGGATATCCCTCGGCATATTTATTCGAAAAGATGCTTCCCTGAGCCTCGAGAACGGCCTGGCTCGTGTAGTTTTCCGAGGCAATCAAAATAATTTTGTTTTTTTCTCTTTCCTCTTCCCGTAAAATCGATTGGGCTATTTCAGGGTCTGTTTTCATAAGTGCAGACATCTAAATATTTTTCTCCTTTCAGTAAAGACAGGGTTAAACATAATGTTACCGTATTGGACGTCCCGAAAAGGAACAACCGACGTTACTAATTGTTATCTTCAATTTTTTCTATTTTAGCGAGCCTCCGGCCATGACGCCCGCCCTCAAAAGAGGCATTAAGCCAAGCCTCTACAATACTCGTGGCAACCCCCATTCCGACGACCCTGCCGCCAAAGGTAATAATATTGGCATTATTATGGCGGCGGCTCATTTCCGCCGTATAGCAATCATGGACAACAGCGGCCCGTATTCCATTAAATTTATTGGCGGATATGGACATTCCGATTCCCGTTCCACAGATCAAAATCCCCAGATCTGCCTTGCCATCCAGCAGGGCTCGGGCAACTCGGGAGGCAAAATCGGGATAATCCACGGACGCCTCTGACGTTGTTCCCAGATCT
>JANTFN010000242.1 GCA_024763435.1 Thermodesulfobacteriota bacterium
AAACCGGTTCCACCCGGCGCTGACCTACTCCGGCAGCGCTTCCGCGAAGGCCTTGAAAATCGCGTCGGAATTCGGGCCGGTGATGCTGTTGCCAAAGGTTGTGGCCGCGGGGAACCTTGCGTTCAGGAAAGACCCCTCAGGGACCTTGATATGAACAGGCCTTATAATGCCCTCGTTATGGGGAATATCCGGCTTGATGAGCATCAGGAAAGTCAGCAGCACCGCTGAAGCTGTTGCCGCGAAAGGCGCGTTGACAAACCCCTCTGTCTGGGGAGATGTCCCGCTGTAATCGAAGGTGACTTCATCGTCCTGGACAGAAACGTTAAGGTTAATTTTCATCTTCGAATTTTCATGAATGCCGTCATAGAAGACAAGGCTTTCCCCGCGATAAACACCGTCCGGGATTGCCCTGATCTCTGCCCGCACCATTTTTTCCGTGGTGTCAAACAGGTAATCCACGTGCGCCAGATAGCGCGCCACGCCATAACGTTTTACAAGTTTCTGAATGGCCCGTTCCCCGACGTTGCATCCCCCGATTTCCGCCTTGATATCTTCCTGGACAATGCTGTATCGAATATTCGAAAAGATAAGGTCCCAGACATCCTTTCTTAACGTTCCCCGGGCATAAATTTTAACGGGGGTAATCCTGAATGCCTCCTGCCAGACCTCCCGCGCTTCCGGATTATAGCCGCCACCTACCGCACCGCCGATATCCGCCTGATGGCCTTTGGTCACGGCCCACCCGATTAATGCCTCTTCGTAAAAGATGGGTTTCATCACGGCGACATCCGCGTTCTGATTGCCGCCCGAGAAGACGTCATTGTGAAGAATAATATCGCCCGGGTGGATATCATCCCCGAAATAATCAATCGTGTATTTCAGGGCGGGCTGGATCGCAAACGCCAGGACGGGGATATATTCCGTCTGTTCCAGCATTCTTCCCCTGGCGTCATAAATCCCTGTAACAAAATCCCTTGCCTCATTTAAGATAGGGGAACGCGTCGTCCTCAGCAGGGTAAGGCCCATTTCCTTTGTGATAGACTTGAAACGCCGCTGAAGAACGGATGCAAGAATTAAATCAATATTTCCCGCCATGTTTTCTCCTCTACAAAAGGCCTGAATTTGTTAAAACAAAACTCCCAAATTTGTCGCAGGATAGGGCGTACTCAGGGGGGACAAAGATTGTTGTATGGATCTGCTCGATGATGGCAGGTCCGTTGACTTCATTGCCGTTTCCCATTTTGTCGCCATCATAGACATCAACCTCCTCGAATTTTTCCTGCGAGGGGAGGTAGGCCCGCCTCTTGCCCTTTATAAAGCCGCGCGCGTCTTTCCCGAGGAAAGGCAATTCCCTGAAACTTGGCTTTTGGGTTATCCCAAGGGCCGTCAGCCTCAGATTGACACACTCAAGCGGGGTTTTCTCATCTCTCAGGTCATAGCCGTAATGGCGATTGTGTGCGTCATGAAACTTTTCCTGTATTGCCTTAAAATTGCATGTCTCAATTTCATCTTGTACAACCTCGACACCGACCTCGTGATACTGGCCGAGATACCGCATGTCGAGAGAGTAAGTGAATTTTTGACTGTTTTCAGGAATGCCTTCTGAGCCCAGGATTGTTTCAGCTTCGTTTCCCATTTCAACAAACAGGCCTTTAAATTTTTCGCAATCCGCATGGTCTGTATTCAGCAGGGTATTGTAGGTGCGGACAAAGGTATGTTTGAGGTCTGACAGGAGCATCCCGGCCGCGCAGAAAATGGATGATTCCTTGGGGATCAGGATTTTTGGGATTTCAAGCTCCAGCGCAATCAGGGCGGCATGAATAGGTCCCGCGCCGCCGGCGCAAACCAATGGAAATTCCCGGGGATCTTCCCCCTTTTTTACCGAAATTTCCTTAATCCCAGCGGCCATGTTAACGTTGATGACATGATACATCCCCGCGGCGGCCTCCGTGACACTCATCTTCAGCGGCCTGGCGATTTGTTTTTCGATTGCCTGGTGTGCCTTATCATAGTCAAGGGCCATCCGGCCCCCCGCGAAAAATCGGGGACTTAAATATCCGAGAATCAGGTCGGCATCGGTGCAGGTGGGTTTTTCGCCGCCAAGTCCGTAGCAAACCGGTCCGGGGCTCGAGCCAGCGCTCTCGGGACCCATCATGAGGAGGCCGCTGTCGTCTATCCAGGCAACGCTCCCCCCGCCGGCGCCGATGGTGTAAATATCCATCATAGGCAGCGCGAGCGCCCTCCTTTCCAAGGTTCCGTCCGTAATAATCATAGGAGAAAGGTTTTTAACCATACAGGCATCGAAACTTGTCCCGCCCATATCCACGGTGATGCATTTATCATCATAATTTGACAGGGCAACATAGGCCGTTCCGGCAATCGGTCCTGCCGCGGGTCCCGACAACAGGGTACTCGCTGGGATTTTCATCGCATTTTCCGGAGACGTGACCCCGCCATTGGACTGCATAATCAGCAGGATTCCGGCAAAACTGCTCTGCGCCAGACGCGTCATCAGGCTGTTAAGGTAATCCCTCAAAATAGGACCAACGGACGCGTTATAAACCGTGGTGCTCGTTCTTTCATAAAACCGGACCTGGGGGAGAAGCCTGGAAGAAACACTGACATAAACATCCGGCATTTCGCCCGCGATGATTTCTGCCGCCCTGGATTCGTTTTCTCCGTTTGCGTACGAATGCAGAAAAGAGATGGCAACGGCCTGAACGTTTTCTTTTTTGAAAAGTTCAATAGCCCTGTAAATATCTTCATCAGCAAGTTTTTCAACCTGCTTTCCGGCGTAATCCGTTCTTTCGTGAACCGGGACCCTTAAATATCTTGGGACGATTGTTTTGGGAGGTTCATACCAGTTATTGTAAAGTTCTTCCCTGATTCCCCTTCTCATTTGAAGGGTGTCCCGAAACCCCGCAGTCGTTAAAAGCCCGGTTTTAGACCAGTTTCCCGTTAGTACCGCGTTCGTCGTTACGGTTGTTCCGTGCACAATCATGGTAACTTTCTGGAGAAAGTCCTCAAGGGGGAGCGATTTTTTCCCTGCCATTTCTTCCAGGCCGTTAAACACGCCTATTGAGGGATCTGGATATGTGCTTAAA
>JANTFN010000243.1 GCA_024763435.1 Thermodesulfobacteriota bacterium
ATTATTGACACCACATTTATTTCATATTATAGTGGAAGTGGTAAGCCGAAGTGGCGGAATTGGTAGACGCGCTAGGTTCAGGGTCTAGTGGGTGAATGCCTGTGCGGGTTCGAGTCCCGCCTTCGGCACCAGATTTTTCTTTATTCCATTTCATAGCCGTATAAGCGTATCATCCGTAATGGAAAGCCTCTCGACCCCCGTGTCGGTCACCAGATAATCATTTTCCAGTCCCACCGCACCAGATTCAGGAAACACCATCTTCGGCTCCAGCGCCAGGACCATGCCGGGTTCAAGACGCCAGGCGGTCTTTTTCCCAAGAACCGGCCAGTCATTCAGTTCGAGGCCTATCCCATGGCCGACATAAGGAACTCTTTTTTGATCATACCCCATGAAATTTTCGACCAGCCCCGCTTTGTCGGCCATGCGTTCCAGCTTATAAAACCAGTCTTCACAAGCATCCCCCGGCGCGGCCCCGGCCTCAAAAGCCGCTATCATGTCTGACGTAACGTGATACGCGTCTTTCAACTTTTCGGGCAATGCCCCGACAACAAAAGTCCGGGTCTGATCTGAGACATACCCGTTCACCCCTGGAGACGCGTCAAAGATAACCGGCTCGTCCCGCTGGATAACCGCAGCGCCGCCTCCCATGGCTACGGCGGGATTGGCCCCCACCCCCCCGAGAGGGGCATCAAGAAATGAAGGAACCGCGGCGTTTCTACCCGTATAGACATAGCCATTGATGGCCTCCTGATTCCATCCGCGCATCCGGGTGCGGGATTGATGTCCCAGCCTGCACATGGCGAGAATGAGGGTCGCTTCGGCCTCCGCTTCCGTCATTCCCTCATGAATCAAGTCGGGCAGGTTGTTAATCACCCGGTCATATATCGCAATCCCTTTTCGAATACTGTCAATTTCACCCTTGTCTTTAATCATGCGGAGAGATCTTATCAGGCCTGCGCCATCAACGAATATCACATCCGTGAATACGGCCCGCAAGCGATTGTAAAGGGCAACCGGGACAACATCAAACGATAACGCAAGCCGCTCGGGATAACGCCCCAGCAATGCCACAATACCCTCTTTCAGGCCCTTGAAATTTCTCAGGGGTCTTATGTCTTCCAGTGGAGACTCAATCCGCGCCCGTTCAAAATCCTTGCGGACAAGGTAGGCCTGCCGGCCCTCGGCTGTAATCAGGACAAAACCCTGCTGAATGGACCCGGTAAAATAATAGAGATCCGGATTGTAGCCAATAATGGCCAGAGGGATATCATTTTGGGCGAGAACCCGTCCCAGTTTTTTCGCCCGTTCCAAAAAAACCGCCCTGGAAAACCCTGAAAGCGGGAGGAGTTCCGGATCAATCACGCCAAAGCCTTAAGCCTGTCTTCAATTTCACGAATGGCCTCTGCCTCGGGAATCTCCACAACTTCTCCTGTTTTTCTGTCTTTTATTTCAACCTCGCCATCCGAGAGAAACCGCCTTCCAACCGTTACCCGGCAGGGAATTCCAATAAGATCGGCATCCTTGAACTTCACACCGGGGCGGCCATCCCGATTATCAAGAAGCACGTCTATCCCCTTTACCCGGAGGGCGTCGTACAACCGCCGCGCGCACGCCATGACCTCGGGTTTCTTGGTCTGGAGGGGTAAAATCTCAACCTGAAAGGGGGCAATGGCAACGGGAAAGATAATGCCATGTTCATCGTGATTCTGTTCAATAGCGGCCGCGACGGTCCTCCCGACCCCTATTCCGTAGCACCCCATTACGCAGGGTTGTTCCTTGCCGTTTCCGTCAAGAAAGACGGCACCAAGGGCGTCACTGTATTTGGTTCCCAATTTAAAAATATGCCCCACCTCAATTCCCCTGAATTCTTCGAGGATACCACGCTCACACCGGGGGCAGCGTTCACCCGCTTTTGCCAGGCGGATATCACCCGTAGCCACGGCGGCGATATCTCGTTTTGTCATGACATGACAGAGATGATAATCCGTTTCATTGGCGCCGCAAATTGCATCCCGAAGAGGCGCAACCGATATATCGGCAATCATCGGAATATCAAGGCCAATCGGCCCCGCGAAGCCGACTTCCGCCCCTGTCAGTTTGCGAACCTCTTCATCCCCGGCAAGTTCGATAAAATTCGCGCCGAAGATATTCTTCAATTTCAACGGGTTGATTTCAAGATCCCCCCTGATTAACCCGGCAACCAGTCCCTTGTCGGTGGCAAAAATCATTGTCTTGATAAGGTCCCGGGGTTGCGCCTTTAAAAATTCCGCGACCTCCTGGACATGCTTCCGACCGGGGGTATGAACCTTTTCAAGGGTGGCTTCTTTTTGCGTCTCTGAAACATCAGCCTCGGGAAGCCGGGACGCCGCTTTTTCCATATTCGCCGCGTAGGCACACCGGTTACAGGAAAGCAGAAGATCTTCCCCCGTCTCCGCCAGCACCATAAACTCGTGCGAGGCACTGCCACCAATACTGCCCGTATCCGCCTCCACGGCCTTGAATTCAAGGCCGCACCGGGAAAAAATACGGGTGTAGGCCTGATACATTTTTTCATAGCTCTCAAGGGCAGCCGCATCGTCCCTGTCAAAACTGTAGGCGTCTTTCATGATAAATTCCCGGGCCCGCATGACGCCAAACCTGGGGCGGATTTCATCCCGGAACTTGGTTTGAACCTGATACAGCACAAGGGGGAGGTCGCGGTAAGAGCGCACCTCTTTCCGAACAAGATCCGTGACAATTTCCTCATGCGTGGGGCCGAGGCAATAGCCTCTCTCGTTCCTGTCTTTCAACCGAAGCAGTTCCTTGCCGTAATAGTCCCAGCGGCCGCTCTCGATCCACAGGTCGGACGGCTGGACCATGGGCATCAGAATCTCCTGAGCGCCGGCCCCGTCCATCTCCTCACGGATAATGGTCTCCACTTTCCGTAGCGCCCGGAGACCAAGGGGCAAATACGTATAAATCCCCGTCGCTACCTTTCGGATCATCCCCGCCCTGAACATAAGTTTGTGACTGACAACTTCCGCGTCCGACGGTGTTTCTTTCATGGTTGGTAAAAACAACCGGGCATATTCCATCACGGTTCTCCCTGAATTT
>JANTFN010000244.1 GCA_024763435.1 Thermodesulfobacteriota bacterium
GCTGTTATAATTCCTGGAGGGAATGATGTCAAATGTTCTCATAACCGGTGGCGCGGGCTATATCGGCTCCGTTACCACGCTGGAACTTGTTCGTTCGGGGTATTCATGTGTGGTTCTCGACTCACTTGAAAAGGGGCATGCCGCCGCTGTGCCCAAGACGGTTCCCCTGATTAAAGGGGATATTGGAGACAAAAACCTTATCGGAGATATTGTCCGGACCTACAAAGTGGACAGGGCAATCCACTTCGCGGCATATTCCCTTGTCGGAGAGTCGGTCGCCTCTCCTGAAAAATATTTTGAAAATAATCTCGAAAAAGGCGCGCGCCTGATTGCGGCCCTGGTGAAAAATGGTGTGAAGCGCTTTGTTCTTTCTTCCACGGCTGCCGTGTATGGTGCCCCCGCGGTAATTCCCATTCAGGAAACCCATCCGCCGGCCCCTGAAAACCCCTATGGTGTTTCAAAGCACTGTCTGGAATGGCTGCTGAACAGCTATCACCGCACGCACGGTCTGGAGGTAGCGTTTTTGAGGTATTTCAACGCCGCGGGAGCGGATGTTCAGGGCAATGCAGGGGAAGACCATTCCCCGGAGACCCACCTGATTCCAATTCTTTTCCAGACCGCGCTGAAAAAGCGTGAGAAGGTTTATGTTTTTGGTAATGATTATGCTACCCCGGACGGGACCGCGATTCGAGATTATATTCATGTGTCGGATCTTGCGCGCGCGCATATCCTCGTCCTTGAAGCCATGGGAAAGGGACTGGCGCATCAGGCCTATAACCTGGGAATTGGAAAAGGATATTCCGTCCTTGAGGTCCTGAAGGCGGCGGAAAGGGTCAGCGGGAAAACAATTCCCTATGAGATTCAGGAAAGGCGTGCCGGAGACCCCCCCGTTCTTGTGGCAGACAACAGGCGGTTCACGGAGGCGTTTGGCTGGTGTCCCCGTTTTGAGGACCTGGATGAGATCCTGGCGTCTGCATGGACATGGCATAAATCCCATCCCGATGGATATAATGATAAGGACCCCGATGACTCCCTTTGATAAGTTTCATGAAGAATGTGGTATTTTTGGTGTGTTCAACCATCCGGAGGCCTCGAATCTGGCCTACCTCGGGCTTTACGCCCTGCAACACCGGGGGCAGGAAAGCGCGGGGATTGTCTCCTCGGACGGCCATATGCTCCACACCCACAAGGATATGGGGCTGGTTGCCGACATCTTTACAGAAGATGTATTGCGTTCACTCCCCGGATCGAGCGCCATTGGTCATGTCAGGTATTCCACGGCCGGGGCGAGTAAGATAGAAAATTCCCAACCCTTTGTTGTTTCCGGGGGGCTGGGGAATATTGCCATTGCCCATAATGGCAACCTGACCAACGCTATGGAAATACGCAGGGAACTGGAGTCCTACGGATCTATTTTTCAATCGACTATGGATACAGAGGTTATCGTCCACTTAATGGCGATATCGCGGGAGAAAACGCGCCTCTATCGCCTCATAGACGCCCTGACCCGCGTTCAGGGGGCCTACAGCCTTTTGCTGGTAACCGAAGACGCGCTGATTGCCGTCCGTGATCCCTATGGGTTTCGGCCCCTCGCGCTGGGAAGAGTAGACTCCGGGATGGTTGTGGCGTCAGAATCCTGCGCCTTTGATTTAATTGACGCAACCTTTGAACGGGAGATCGAACCGGGAGAAATCGTCTATATTGATCAGGAAGGGGTTACCTCTTACAAACCCTTTGCCCCGGTAAAAAAAAGTCCCTGTGTCTTTGAATATATCTATTTCGCACGGCCCGACAGCCGTATTTTTGGCAGAAATGTTTATGAGATACGCAAGGAGTTGGGGCGGCAACTGGCCAGGGAAAATCCGAGAGAAGCCGATATCGTCATTCCTGTTCCTGATTCCGGGATGCCGGCTGCTATCGGGTATGCCCAGGAAGCGGGAATTCCCTTGGAGCTCGGCCTGATACGAAACCACTATGTAGGGCGTACGTTTATTGAGCCCAAGCAAACCATTCGTCATTTTGGCGTCAAAATTAAACTCAATTCCGTCAGGGAGATCCTCCGGGGAAAACGGGTTGTTGTGATTGACGATTCCATCGTCCGCGCGACGACGGGGCGGAAGATTATCAAGATGATTCGAAGCGGCGGGGCGAAGGAAATTCATTTCTTTATCAGCTCACCCCCCACGCGTTACCCCTGTTTTTACGGGATTGATACCCCGACAAAAAGCGAACTGATAGCCAATTCCCATTCCCTGGAAGAGATTAAAAAATATATCACGTGTGATACTCTGGGATACCTGAGCATGGAGGGATTACGGCATGTCGTCGGCGGGGAAGAAAACCCATATTGTTACGCCTGCTTTGATGGTCGGTATCCCGTCAACTTTCCCATAAAGATACCGGAACCCCAGATGCCGCTTTTTTACAACCTTTGAAACGCATGGACGAACGAAAAAATCGCCTGCTTGTCCTGCTCTCCCAGCGCTCCTATGAGGCGCGTCAGGTGACGCTTGCCTCGGGGAAGCAAAGCGCCTATTATATCGACGGGAAGCAGACCACCCTGCACCCGGAGGGCGCGTGGCTGACGGGAGAATTGTTTTATGAGGCGATTCGGGCCTTCGGGGCGCCGGTTGATGCCGTGGGGGGGCCAACCCTCGGAGCGGACCCCATCGTGACGGCGATAACCATCGCGAGTTTTCTCCGTAAAGACCCGCTGCCCGGGTTTATTGTCCGCAAGGCACCCAAAGGGCATGGAACCATGCAGTGGCTTGAGGGTGTAAAATCCCTTGTTCCTGGCGCTTCTGTTGCCCTTGTGGAGGATGTTATCACAACGGGTGGGTCACTCCTGAAGGCGGTGAAGGTTGTCAGGGAACTGGGGTATCACGTGACCATGGCGGGTGTCCTTGTGGATCGTCTGGAAGGGGGGAGCAAGGCACTTGAAGCGCAACATGTCCCCTTTTTCTCCCTGTTCACGATTGAAGATGTTCAGAAGGTAGAAGGCAGAAGGTAGAAGGTAGAAGGTAGAAGGTAGAAGGTAGAAGGTAGAAGAAAAAACCCTTATGCGGCCTTCAGCCGGGGAAAACAGCCTCA
>JANTFN010000245.1 GCA_024763435.1 Thermodesulfobacteriota bacterium
AAGGTACCCAAGGATAAACGCGCACAAAAAGGCCAGAATAATCGAGACAAGGTAGTTCAGCCCCAGGGAGTTTAAAAATATCCAGACCAGAAATCCGGAAAAAATATAGATCGCGCCGTAGGCAAAATTGGCGATACCGCTGATGCCAAACGTCATGTTGAACCCCATCGCCACAAGCGCCAGGATGGAACTGTTGATAAATCCATAGATAAGGATTGCTAACCACATCGTCTTTTCTAAAAAAGCCTCTTTTAGAAGAAGCAGGCACGTACGTGGCTTAAAAACCCGTGCGCGCCTGCCGCTAAAATTTTTATTTCAGGGATTTCAACCCTTCGGGAAGTTCAATTTTCCCTTCCGCGATATTCGGCGGAAATACAATTTCCCGCTTGCCGTCTTTACGCCATTGAATCATGCAGCCCATGGCCGTTTTGGTGGGGTCCAACCCGTATACAATCTGATGGTCTTTACCAAACTGGAGGTGTCCCATGGCGCCATCGCGATTTGTTTTCTCAAGCGCGGCGACAACCTTGTCACCGTTCACACTCCCGGCCCTTTCAATGGCTTCTTTCAGAATATAAACCATTTCATAAGCCGGCGCAGGGGAATGTCCTGCTTCGATAGGTTTCCCATATTTTTTCGCGTATTTGTTGTAAAACGCTACAGACTTGGGAATCTTAGCGCAGGGAACATTTCCAACCTCAAAGATCGCGTTAATTGATCCCGCAATTTTTTTGTCAAACGTCTTCCACGCGCTTGGGCCGGCAAGCGGCGAAATAAATCCCGCTAACAGCGCGGGAATCTTCATCGACTTCCACTGCTTTACAAGGATACCACTCTGAGGCATATCAAAAATTGGGAGGATAACCTGCGCCCCACTCGCCTTTGCCTTCATCAGACTCGACGAGAAATCGGAAGAGCCGGTAGGATACGCCTGACGGCCCACAACCTTCCATCCCATCTTCTTGAAAACAAGTTTTACCATCAAATCACCAGTTTTCCTTGCCCATGCCACATCCTGATTCATGATGAAAACCTTATTGAACCCGAATTGCTTGTTCAGATACGCCATAGTCCCGGCGAGATACTTAATGAGATAAACGGCATTGAGGCAAACCCGGAATGTATATTTGTATTTGCCATATTTCTTGACCACCTTCTTCTGCATGGCGGGAGACATGGCCGTTCCCAGCAGCATCGGAACCTTGTATTTCCCCACCACGTCCATGCAGGCGATAGCCGCTTCCGATCTGAAAGAACCAAAAACAATAAAATTAGCCTTATCTTCAAGAATCAGTTTTTTATGCGCGCGTATGACCTCGGATACCGGAACCCCGGGTTCGGCGCCTCTTGAATCAATGGCAATAACCTTGAACGGCCTCTTCGCATTTCCGACCTTGACCCCGCCTGCCTTGTTGATTTCATCCACGGCCATCTTCACACACTTAAGCCCCTCTTTCCCCTCAAGAAACCCAAGGGACGTCGGAACCCCGAGGATAATCGGTTTCGCAGCGGAAACCTTCGGTGCGCCACCCAAAACCCCAATCGCTAAAAACGCCATAACGGACAGAAATAAAACAACCTTCTTCATCTTACCCCTCCTTGTCTGAATGTTTTGTTGTTTGTTGCCCCCGAACATACGACCCCAATCACTCTCTTCCCAGTATTTCGTTTGAAATGATGTGTTTCTCTATTTCTTTCGTGCCTTCGTAAATCTCCACTGCCTTGACCGCGCGGTAATATTTTTCAATTCCGTAATCAGAAAAATACCCATACCCACCGTGAAGCTGAAGTGCCTCATCTACAACTTTTACCGCCAGAGATCCCGCTATCCACTTTGCCATAGCAACCAGTTTGTGATCTTTCAGGCCGCGGTCCATGTTCCACGCGGCCTTATAAACCATATTCCGTATCATCTCGACATAGGTTGCCATTTCCGCCACTTTGAATCGCAACGCCTGAAAATGTGAAAGCGGGTGCCCGAACTGTTTACGTTCACGGATATGTCTGATCGCCTTTTCCATGGCGCCCTGAGCGGCACCGAGGGCAAACCCCCCGACCCACGTCCGGCTCATGTTAAAAAAATCCATGGCCTGATAAAATCCCTTTCCTTCCACATCCCCGAGGAGATTTGTCGCAGGAATTTCAACGCCATCAAAGGAAACATCGGCGGAATCATAGGCCCTGAGACCCATCTTCCCGTGCATATGCGTACCGTCGTATCCCACGCGCCCCGTCTCCACAATAAAAAAGCTGAAGCGGTCATGGATTTTTGGTCTCTCCGGGTTTGTGAGGCACAGGACCAGCAGAAAATCACCGATGCTGCCGTTGCCAATCATGGTCTTGCTGCCGTTGATGACGTAGGTATCACCCTGCCTTACGGCTGTCGTTTTAATAGAGGTAATGTCGCTTCCCGCGTCGGGCTCGGTTGTGGCAAGTCCCATAATCTTTTCTCCCCTGACCACAGCGGGAAGATAAGAAGTCTTCTGTTCTTCTGTCCCATGTTTTTCTATGATTTCGGCACCGAAGGCCGTGGAAAAAAGGGCCTGTCCAATCCCGGGATCTACACGCCAGAATTCCTCGGCGATCAGGGTATAATCAAGAAGCCCCAGCCCGGACCCTCCGTATGCCGGTTCCACAAAGGACCCGACAAATCCAAGCTGGCAGGCCTTTTTCCAGACTTCTCTTGGAAAAATCTCTTTTTCATCACAGGATTCGGCGATATCGGAAAATTCCTTTTCCGCGAAATCTCTTGCCGCGTACTTGATGTCTTTTTGCTCGTCAGTCAGGCCGAAATCCAAGTGATACCCTTTTACCCTGATAAAAAGTTTGTTTTTTTAATAAACAGGTACGCCTTAATGCCTTGTGAAATTAACAGCCCTTCCCCTGCTTGTCAATAAGGTCACGAAAAATAAGGTCACGAAAAATGTCAAGCCAGAATAGCTTTGCCTGTTTTTAGAAAAAAGGGTTGATTTTAAAAGCGAGGCAGGGGCCGGGTTCAGCACTTGGGAAAAAGTTCAACACCATAGCACAGGACATCACCTGACCCGAACTTTTATAGGCATAGGGGACTCAGTAATGC
>JANTFN010000246.1 GCA_024763435.1 Thermodesulfobacteriota bacterium
AAAAAACCAGAACAGGGGAGACAAAAAACCGTCCACAAGGCTCTCCGCGGTGGTCTCAACCGCCGCACGGATGATCCCTGCCCGATCAAGAACAGCGGTGTCCCGCCCCACAACTTTCTGGAGCAGGTCCCGGGCTGTTTCAAGATTGTTGCCCGCCACGGCGAAAATAATCGGCCTGATATGATGGGCCAGATCGCGAAAAGCGAGGCAGCTGTAAACAAGGTAAAGGGTTAAAAGCCACACGGCCGCACCGCTGAAAGCGATAACCGCGTAGAGGATCAAAACCCCGCCCATCCAGATAAAGAGCGATGCCGCGACAAGCAGCACGCCTCCCCACAAAGCCGGAAGCCCCCATGAACGAATAGGCCCTTCAAGGGTTTGAATGGTTTTACCCATCAGCCTTACGGGGTGAAACCGATAAACGGGATCCCCCAGGATTCTGTCAAGAATGACCGCCGCAATCAGCAGCAGCGCGCAGCGCGTCATCATACTGTCAACCACCGCGTCAGGATATTCGCTCGAGGCGTCAACACGCTTCCCCTCAACTCTTCAGACAAAGGGGAAGGCCGCTGAAGACAACAAATACCCTGTCTGCCAGGCGGGCCACCTCCTGATTGATCTTTCCGGACAGGTCGCGAAAACGCCGGCTTTCCGGGTCTGGGGGAACCAGGCCCAGCCCTGTTTCATTGGAAACGATAATGAGATCGCAGGGAGGGCGGCCAAGGGCCTTGTAAAAGGCCTCGATTTCTTCCGTCTCTCCTTCATCCCCGCCGTATTTGTAGAGGAGGTTTCCGAGCCATACCGTCAGGCAGTCTATCACGGCCACATCCGTATTCGCCGGAAGGTCTTCTAACGCCCCGGCAAGATTATAGGGCCTCTCAAGTGTCAAGGAAAACCCTTTCCGCTCGGCCTGATGCGCCTGGATTCGCTTCTCCATTTCTTCATCAATCGGCAGGGCTGTCGCGATAAACGCCCTCGATTTATACGCATTTGCCAGCTCCAGGGCGTACCGGCTCTTGCCGCTTCGGCACCCTCCCGTGATAAATGTAATTTTTCCCATTCCTTACGTTCTCGCTTTTTTGGCTTTCCTTTAACAGCCGGTGGCGGCCTTGTCAAGAAATCAACAAATTTTACACAGCAGAATAATTGTTCCCCTTTAGTCCGTGGTTTTCCCCTTTAGCCGCGAATGCGCTAATATTTTCATTCACGCATTCTCGGCTTTCTTGTTTTATTCTTATCGCAACAAGGCTTTTCACTTTCAACTGAACCTTGAACCTCGAACGTTGAACGCAGTCCTCAGTCCTCAGTCCTCAGTCCTCAGTCCTCCTATGGCGGTTGTTTCTGACAGGTTTGCCGCGCGGAGGACCCGCTTGACATTTTTTCCGGGAAAAATTATAGTCACACCGCTGAATAAATAAAGATGGAATCACGTCATACTGCAAAAGGAGAGGAGGTGAAAAAGTTGAAAAAATTCTTTTATGGATTTCTGGCGGTAATGTTTGCTGTCTCGATGGTAGCCGTGACAATGGTCTATGCGGGCGCGGTTAAGGCCCCGACTAAACCCTTGACCTTCCAGAACAAGAAGGGCCCCGTGACGTTTGAGCATTCGATCCACACCAAGGCGGGTGTGAAATGTGAAAAATGCCATCACATGTGGAAGGACAAGACGAAGGCGCCCAAGGGTTGCAAAGAGTGCCATAAGGCCAAGAAAACGGGTGATGTTCCCAGGCTTTACAGCATGGCGCATAAGAGCGACCACAGTTGCAAGGGGTGTCATAAGGCCTTTAAGAAAGCAGGTAAGAAGGCAGGCCCGACAAAGTGCAGCGGGTGCCACAAAAAATAGTGAAATGAATGTTTAGTAGTGCCGGGGCGGGGTTAAGCGTTAACTCTGCCCTTTCCTTTTTTATGAATTCGGCGTCTGTTTTGTTATTTAAGGACGCAGAGGTAAGTTCATGAAGATTTTGGAATGTGTTCCTAATATCAGTGAGGGAAGAGACAAAAAGGTAATTTCCAGCATCCTTTTATCCCTTGATAGCTTCAAAACCGTCAAGTGCCTCGATGTCTCATCGGATGCGGATCATAACCGGAGCGTCATTACTCTGCTCGGACCGCCCGAGGCGGTCCCCGGGGCAATGCTCGCCCTCGCCCTGTCCGCGATGGCGCATATTGATATGCGGGTACACCGGGGGAGCCACCCGCGAATCGGCGCGGTGGATGTCGTCCCCTTTATCCCCATCCGAAACATGGCAATGGAAGAGGCTGTTGAGATCGCGCGGGAGTTCGGGAAAACTCTCGCTGAAAAAGCCGCCGTTCCCGTCTATTATTACGAAGAAGCCGCGCTTCGCGGGGACCGGAAAAATCTTGCCGATATTCGCAGGGGACAGTACGAGGGCCTTCAGGAAAAGCTCCAAAACGCTGACGGAAAGCCGGACGCGGGCCCGGCCGTCTTTAATGCCAGGGCCGGCGCCACCATCGTGGGGGCCCGTCCGCCCCTTATCGCCTTTAACGTCAACCTCCTGACAACGGACAAGGCCATCGCCGACACTATCGCGCGGGCGGTCAGGTATAAAACAGGGGGATTTAAGGCGGTTAAAGCCATGGGGGTTGCCCTTCAGGACAAGGGCATGGTCCAGGTTTCCATGAACCTGGTTAATTTTCGGGAAACGCCGATCCACCGCGTCGTGGAAACCATTCGTTTCGAGGCGGCGCGCTACGGGGTCGCCATCGCGGGATGCGAGCTTATCGGCCTCGCGCCCATGGCGGCATTTGAAGAGACCCTCAGTTATTACCTCCAGATTCCCGGGTTTTCCGGGGATCAGATTATTGAAAGCCATCTTATCGGTTAAAAGGGATCACCTGAAACACCGGGGTAAAGACGCAAATGGCGCAAAAAAAACCGACGGCACAACCCTTTCGGGGACAGGAGATAACCCGGGATAAACCGGGCGCTCATTTCCCCGCCGGGGATTATTTTCAGGACGTCATCGACGGCCTGACCGATGACGTGAAGATTGTGGACCCTGACTATCGGGTCGTTTATGTCAACCAGACTGCCGCCACACGCCTTTTTAAA
>JANTFN010000247.1 GCA_024763435.1 Thermodesulfobacteriota bacterium
ACTATCGTGTTTAAGCAAAAGATATATAAAAATTAAGATTATTGGAGGTTACAATTATTATCCGGACATCACAATTGGAACAGGTGGCTTAAAAACAGGCGTTACCTTGCTTCTGGATCATAAAACGGGAGGTTTTTAATCATGAAAAGAAAATTTTTTGCTGCGACCATTATTGGCGGGGGTATCATGCTTGGCCTCTGCCTTTCTGGCGGGGCTGCACAATTTTCCACGAAGAAAAATCTCCTGCCGCCTGTGCAGCCAGCCCTGCGCACCAAAGCAGGTGCCAAAACCCCTCCGCATTCACAACCCCGCCATTTACACCCCAAAAAACCGATCAAACGTCTGCCCGACCTCGTGGTTGAAAAAATATGGCTGAACAGGGGGTATATCGCCTTCAGCCTCAAAAATGGTGGTAAAGGTGCCATCCCCGACAAGGAACACAAAAACGGGAAGGTGGCCGTTACATACGGCGGAAAAACGCTGACCTGCGCCTTGACTGAGAAGTCCGGTGGAAACGCTCCGGTCGATCCAAACGGAACCTTGAAATCACCGGGGCACACGATCACCTACACGACTGGTATCAAGATCAAATCTGCGAAATTGGCGCGTAATATCTCCATCAAGGTTTACGTGGACAGCACAAAAAAGATTCAGGAACAGAATGAGGGGAACAACACGGAAACAGCTCGTTTGGCCATTCCGGGGATCAAGGTTGTTTCAAAAAAACGGGGCACAAAAACCCTGAAAACAGGCAAGCCGAAATCAGCCGGTAGCCCCATCCCACCATCCGCGCGACTGGAATTCAAAGGGCCGAAGATTTCCATCGAAAAAATCTATTTTCATGACGGCACGGTGCATGTGCTGCTGAGAAACCACGGGAAAGCTCGTTTGACAACGGGGAAACTCAGGTCTGTTACGCTACGCCTCTCCAGGGAGGGGAAAATCCGAACCTGGCATCTTGCAGGTATTGATCGCGCGGGGCATCTGCGCCTTCCCGGCGGCAGCCTTGATTTTGATACCGGCATTGCCATCGCGACGCAAACCCATATTATCGCACAACTGGGAAAGGGGAGGCACGCGAAGTCCTGTCAGGTTTTTCTGCATCTGAAAGCTGCCGAAGTGGCCTCCAGAAGCCATGTTCGAAAAACCAGTCTCCGAGCTTCAACCGGTACTTTTGTAAAGGCCCCCGGTAACCTGAAAAAGCCGATGCCAGCTATTCCGAACCAGGGCAGGCAGCCCAATCGCCCCCTCCCCGCGCCGTTGCCGGATTCCGGGGGGCAGGGGACGGGTACAGCGGCGGGAAGGGCCAAATTGGCCCTTGAAAGCCTGGAAATTATCCCGGCCAGCCCAAAGGCAAGAATGGATACCGTAAAACTCCGGGCCACGGTAAAGAACATCGGGCTGGAGAAAACTTACTACCGGTGTTCTCTTTCCGCTGGTATAGCGAAGGACGATGGTTATTCGCTGCTCAACCTCACGCTGTCAGACGAGCAGCAACATAATATCCCACGCTTTCTGGAACCTGGCGGGGAATATGTCGTAGAAATTCCATTCACCTTTAGTGAGCAGGGACCCTGGTCAGTGATTGTCATGCTGTGGACGGATCCCCTCGAACAGGCGCACAATTCTCCTGCGGCCAGGGCGCATCCAATCCTGGGAGGAAATCCGTCCAGCCTGGAAAAAAAGGTTACGGTTCTTTCACCTCCGATTCCGGGAGATCTCGCGCTTACGCTCCTTACGACAACCCGTGACGGTCATCTCAGAATTGAAATGCACAACCAGTCTTTACAATATATGCGCCAATCCGATTATAATTTTGAAAATCCGGCTTATATCAAGACAAGACATCTCCCGGAAAATAATTTCAGGAATTCGACGATAAAGGTTCATATCGAAAACAGCCGTGGTTTGGTCCGGGATGTAACGGCAAGGATGGATGAAGTAGATCCACATGGTTTGTTGAAGTTTCGGAATGTGACACGTTCTTACACCTGGCCTGTTCAGGATGCCGGGCACCCGAACGGGATCGATCCGGCAGAAATTTCTGGGTGCACGGTACAGGTTACCCTCAACTCCAATCGCAGTATTTTTGAAACCGATTACCGGAATAACAGCCGGTCAAAACACTTCTGTGCCAGCCCGCAGAATTTGGAGAAGCATCCGGATCTGGTGGTTTGTATGAAAAGGTATATTCGTCTCACATGGCCGGTTACCAAGACGTTTCACATGCACGTTGTCAATATTGGAACAGCCCCTTCGGCTGCAACAAAGCTCAGTTTTCATGTTGGGGGCCATGGCACATCGCACCATGACATCCCGCCACTTCAGCCGGGAGAAGACTACACGGCCAAAAAAACGTTTACATGGGGAAACAGCGGAACAAACCACTATAAACTGATAATTGATTATGAGAACAAGGTAACCGAACTTGAAGAGGACAACAATATCCTTTGCGGAATTATCACCCGTGGACACGGTTATTCCGACCAGCATCCCATGTGCTCGGATATGCCCTACGCGTCCGTACCGGTACCGTAATGGCATCAGAAACGCGGGAGCTGTAGCCCTTCTCTGTCTGCGGCGGGATAGGTTTTATTTTGTGAAGGGTGAAGTTCTGGCCCCGTTTGCCCCCAAAAAATTTCTTCTACTTGACAATACCTTGCCTCTTGTATATATCGTATATATATTTAATACATACGAGGAGGGAGAATCATGACGACACAAATGATCATCAGGATTGAACCGAGTCTGAAAGATAAAGTCAGTAAATTGGCAAAATCTGAAGGGAAGAATTTGAGTGAACTCGTTCGTGAGCTTTTAGAAAATTATACAAAAGAACGTGATATGGGCCATTACATAGATGAATTATGGGACGCTATTGGTGGTAAATTATCCAAAGAAAACATCAACGAATCAGATATTGAAGGCATTATAAAGCAAGTACGGGCACAAAATGCTTAAAGTCGTTATCGATACAAATGTTTTTATTTCTTCCTTTTTTGGCGGTATTCCCCGTGAAATCATCAATTTGTGGAAAGATGGCCAGATAGTTTTATGT
>JANTFN010000248.1 GCA_024763435.1 Thermodesulfobacteriota bacterium
AGCTCAAAGATCACGCCAAAGGCAAAAAGAAGCTTCGCGGCGAAACCGAAATATTCCTTAATCGTCGGCATGGGGCGGATATACTCGGTTGTGAAGCCCAGAAAAAATTTGAACCCGAAGGGAAACACAACAAAATACCCGAAAAGGGCGCCGCCAACAAAGAAAATGGTAGAAAACAGGACAAAAGGAATTACATAGCGTTTTTCATTTTTATAAAGGCCGGGCGACACGAAGGCCCAGAGCTGATAAAGGACCAGCGGCGCTGACAGAAAAATTCCTCCCAGGAGAGAAACCTTCAGGTAGGTAAAAAACGCCTCCGGGAGACTCGTAAAAATAAGCGTGGACTTGGGCGGAAGGGACACAACAAGTGGCTGCATCAAAATTCCAAAAAGCCTCTCCTTGAAAAAATAGCAGACAACAAACCCGGCGGCGACGGCAATCGCCGAAACAATCAGGCAATGCCGGAGATCCTCCAGATGCTCAGTAAATGATTTTTTCTCTTCTTCCGGAATTGTACTCATGAAGATGGCGGTGGCGTTTCTGCTGGCTGCGAGGACTCCCCGGTTGCCTCCTGTTCAGGCGTGTGCGAAGGAGACTCGGCCTCTGTTTCTGGGGCGGGCTTCTCTTCTGGAACCTCCGCCGGGGACGAAGCAACCTCATTGATATCAAAATCATTGAGGTTATTAAGGCCAATATTCTCTTTGACTTCCTCCGTCGCCTTTCTGAACTCGCGCATGGCCTTTCCCAGATGTTTGGCCAGTTCCGGGAGTTTCTTCGGGCCAAAAACAATCAGCGCAATACCCAGGATAACGAGGAGTTCCGTCATTCCTATTCCGAACATATCCCACCCTTCACATCAGTCATGGGGAATTTATAGCACAAGCCGGGTGTGGATACAACAAATAATCGCTGGTATCAACAGACAAACAAAAATAAAAACGTCTTGACAGGAAATCAGGCTCATGTTAAAAATTTTAGTCAAAATCGTAGACAATAGACAATTTAATTTCGTGTTGAAGGGATGGTTTAGTAATAATTTTAAATTGATTGAAGAGAAAGGAGGTGTGAGGGAAAGGAAGTTGAGACGAGGCAAGAGAGGAATCCGGTACTTATCGTGGTTCGAGCTTATGCCACGCTAAGTAACAGTAATTCAAACAGGAGGGAAAAGATGAAAACCAGAAAAATTTTTTTAGTAGCAATCGCAATTGCCTGTTTCATACTGCCGTTCAATACGCCTTCCGTATTGGCGGGAGGCACCATCAAACTTGGGGAAATCAATACTTACAGCAAACTGACTAATTTTACCTTCCCTTACCGGAACGGCTGGAAGCTCGCCCTTGAGGAAGTGAATAAATCGGGGGGCATAAACGGGAAAAAACTCGAGGTTATTTCGAGGGACGATGCCGGAAAACCTGGTAATGCGGTCAGAATAGCCAAGGAACTTGTCAGTAAGGACAAGGTAGCATTGCTTATGGGGTCGTTTTTCTCCCATATCGGGCTTGCCATGACAGATTTTGCCAAACGGAATAAGGTGTTCTATCTTGCCGCGGAACCGCTTTCGGATGCCGTTGTCTGGGCGAAGGGAAACCGCTACACCTTCCGGCTGCGGCCATCAACTTATATGCAGGCTGCCATGCTTGCGGTTGAAGCGGCAAAGAACCCGGCGAAACGCTGGGCAACCATTGCCCCTAACTATGCGTACGGGAAAGACGCGGTCAAGGCCTTCGAAAAGGTCCTGAAGGCCAAACGTCCGGATGTCAAGTTTGTGGCTGAACAGTGGCCTGCCCTTTTTAAAATCAACGCCGGCGCGGAAATTCAGGCCCTCAAACGCGCGAAGCCACAGGCCATTTATAACGTGACGTTTGGAAGTGATCTTGCCAAGTTTGTGCGGGAAGGGAAACAGAGAGGGTTTTTCAAGGGTAAATATGTTGTAAGCCTGCTTACGGGCGAACCGGAATATCTGGACCCCCTGAAGGCGGAAGCCCCCGTTGGCTGGCTGGTCACGGGATATCCCTGGTACGATATTCATACCAAGGCACACGACAAATTTCTGAAGGCATACGAGGCAAAGTTCCATACCCCGCCCCGAACAGGCTCGGTGGTCGGCTACAACATGCTGATGGCGGTTGCCAATATGCTGAAGAAGGCCAAATCAACAAATACGGAAAAGATGGTTGATGCCATGGCCGGGTTGACCTTTAATGGCGTGTTCGGCCCCGTAACGTTTCGAAAGATTGATCACCAGTCAACCATGGGAGCGTATGTCGGCCTTACCGCACTTAAAGACGGGAAAGGCGTGATGGTTAACTGGAAATACCTTGACGGGAAAAACTATCTGCCGAGTGACGCGGAAGTCAAAAAATTACGAAAATAAAACAACTATCCAGGGCATGGCGGCTCCGCCATGCCCTTTTTAATTATCAAAGGACGTAAATTTTGGGTTTTTATCTTGTACAATTCCTGACGGGACTCTCGGATGCGGCCTCCCTTTTTTTAGTCGCGGCAGGACTTTCGCTTATTTTCGGAGTTACCCGGATCGTCAATATGGCGCACGGCTCCTTTTATATGCTCGGGGCCTATATCGCCTACTTTGTTATCGCCGCCCTGCCTCACAGCGGGTTTTCTTTCTGGGGAGGAATTCTGGTTGCCACACTGGCCGTTGGGGTAATCGGGGTGATCGTGGAGGTTTTTCTTCTCCGACGGCTCTATCGCGCGCCGGAACTTTTTCTGCTTATGGCCACGTTTGCCGTACTCCTCGTCATTCAGGATCTTTCCCGCTGGGCCTTTGGGTCCGAGGATTTAATGGGTCCAATGGCACCTGGGCTGGAAGGAAGTATTAATATCCTTGGCACGCTCATGCCGGTCTACGACCTTGTCCTGATTATTGCCGCTCCAATTGTGCTGATTGTTCTCTGGTTTGTGTTGAATCGAACCCGGTGGGGCGTCCTGGTTCGAGCTGCCACGGAAGACAGGGAAATGCTGTCTGCCCTCGGTGTTAATCAGAAATGGCTTTTTACCAGCGTTGTTTTTCTCGGCTCTTTTCTTG
>JANTFN010000249.1 GCA_024763435.1 Thermodesulfobacteriota bacterium
GGGCCCGGAAGGGAAGGCGCGGGTCGCGCTTATCCTCGCCTTTTCCATGAAGTTCCAGTCTTCCCTGAACGAAACGGTCAAAAATTACCTTAAGCGCCTCGATATCCCCGTCTTCAACGCCATTAGCCTCTATTCCCAGACCATTAAGGCCTGGCGGAAGGACCCGAAGGGAATTCCCCCGCTGGATGTCGTCTGGTGCATGGCAAATCCCGAGATGTCGGGGCAGATCGAGCCCACGCCTCTGATTGGAAAGGTTAAACTGAAAGACCCCAAAACCGCCCGGACCTTCTATGTCCACAAAATCATTCCGGACAACCTCGAGGCCCTCATCGCCCGGATGAAAAAGTGGATTGCCCTCCAGCGAAAACCCAATCAGAAAAAGCATGTCGCGATTCTTTTTTACAATCACAGCCAGGGGAAACAGAATATTGGGGCGAGTTATCTGAACGTCTTCAAAAGTATCCAGATTATCTTGAAGCGGATGCGCCGGGAGGGATACCAGATTGCTCCCGCCCGCCGTCTGACCCAAAAGACGATACGGGGGTTGATCCTGAAATATGCGAGAAACATCGGGAGCTGGGCGCCGGGGGAGCTTGATAAACTGGTCAGAGGCAACAAAGTGATCGAAATTTCCATTGAGACCTATAAAAGATGGTTTCAGCGCCTCCCTCAGGCGTTCCGCGAGGGGGTTATCAAACAGTGGGGCCGTGTTGAGGACTCAAAGATCATGATTCACGACGGGAAATTTGTCATTCCTTCAGTTGTGCTTGGTAATGTCGTCCTTCTTCCGGAACCGGCGCGGGGGTGGGGAGACGATCCCATGAAGCTGTATCACTCGCCCACACTCTACCCCCACCATCAGTATGTGGCGGTCTATCTGTGGCTGAAGTATGGCTTCAAATCGGATGCCATGATTCACCTCGGAACGCACGCGACCCACGAGTGGCTCCCCGGTAAGCAGGCGGGGCTGACGGTTGCCGATCCGCCAGAGGTGCTGATTACGGATATCCCCAATATCTATCCCTATATCGTGGACGACGTAGGCGAGGGGATTCAGGCGAAGCGGCGCGGCCGGGGCGTGATCATCGATCACCTCATCCCCCCCCTGAAGAGTTCGGGACTCTACAGGGAATACAGCAAACTTTACGACTTAATGCAGGGGTATAACCGTCTCAACGCCATGGGAAGCCCCGTGGCAAAGGGAAAGCTGGATACCATCAAAAAGATGACGAAGACCCTGGGGATCGATCAGGACCTGACGCTGACTTCTTTTACGTCTGAAGACCTGGAGAGGCTGGAACATTATCTGCTTAAATTGAAGGGGACCCTTATGCCCTACGGGTTACACACCTTCGGAGTATCCCCGGAGGGTGAGGCCCTGGCCGATACGGCAAAGGTCATTGTCAAGCAAAACAGCGGCTCTGCCATGGGAAAAGTGGAAAAGTCGCTCAGCGCGTCGGGTCCCAGAGAGATAAACAGCCTTGTACACGCCCTGGCGGGTCGGTTTATTCCCGCAGGCGAGGGAAATGATCCCATCCGAAATCCCGGAGCAATTCCCACCGGCAAGGATTTTTTCGGGTTTGACCCTCAAAAAATTCCTTCCCGCGCGGCCTGGGAATTAGGCAAGCGGGCGGGAGATAAGATTATCCAAGACGCCCTGAAGAAAAAGGGGGCCTATCCCGAGAAGGTTGCGGTCATCTTGTGGGCGACGGAAACGATTCGGAACGAGGGCGTCAACGAAAGCACCCTCCTGTACCTGCTGGGGCTGCGGCCTGCCTGGGACAAATCGGGACGCGTCACGGGAACGAAGGTTATCCCCGGACGCATTCTGAAGCGCCCGCGGATCGATGTGCTGGTCAATCCTTCCGGTCTGTATCGTGACCTTTTCCCGAACCTCATGCTGTTTATTGACAAGGCTGTCCAGAAGGCCATGGTCCAGGCCGACGTGGAAAACTTTATCCGTAAACATACGAAAAAAATACAAAAGGCCTTAAAGGCATCCGGCATGTCTGAAAAAGAGGCCAGGGCCCTGTCGCGGGTCAGGATATTTTCCGAAAAACCAGGGGCCTACGGCACGGGGGTCTCAGAAACGGCCAAACTGTCAGGGGTGTGGAAAACGGACGATGAAATTGCCGAGGTTTACAAAAACCACGTCGGATACGCCTTTGGTGGCGGAATGTGGGGAAAACCGGCGCGGGACCTTTTTCAGAAAAACTTGTCGAACGTGGATACGGTGGTCCACTCCATATCGTCCTCGGTTTACGGCACGATGGACAACGATGACGTTTATCAATATGTGGGCGGCATGACCATGGCAGTCAAAAAGGCCAGCGGAAAGAGCCCCCGAACCGTCTTTGCCGTTACGAAAACCTCCCGGGACATGGCGGTTCAGGACGTGGCGAAAATCGTCGGGCTGGAGCTCCGCGCGCGTTACCTGAACCCAAAATGGATTCAGGGGATGAAAAGAGAAGGGTATGCCGGTGCCCGGGAAATGTCCGACTTCATGGAAAATATGTGGGGGTGGCAGGTCACGATTCCGGAATCGGTCGGGGCGTCCAAATGGCGACAGAGCTATGAAGTTTATGTGAAGGACAAATACGGCCTTCATATCAAGACATTTATGGATAAAGTCAATCCCTGGGCCTACCAGTCCATGACGGCCCGGATGCTGGAGTCCGTTCGCAAGGGATATTGGAAGGCGAAGGATGATGTGGTCAAGACCCTCGCTCTCGAATATGCCGTCAGCATGGTAGAAAAGGGCGTGGCGTGCTGTGATCATACCTGCAACAACCCCTTGTTGAATCAGATGGTCGTTGGCATTATCTCCCTGCCGGGGGTGGCGACGCCAAAGCTGGTAGAGCAGTTTAAGATTGCCATTGAGAAAATGAGCAAAAAGTCCCTTAAAAAACAGGTCCAATGCCGTTTAAAACTTCAGAAAAAACTTGCTCAGGGATTTAAGCGCGCTGCCACGCAACCCGATACCAGGAAAGACAGTTCCAGGGACAAAAAGGTTACCCAGAAAGCAAAAGGGAAGGCCTCCCA
>JANTFN010000250.1 GCA_024763435.1 Thermodesulfobacteriota bacterium
TTTTCTTTTTCCTTGATTTCAGAGAAAGGAGTCAAAGGGCGAAGGGCGAAGGGCGAAGGGCGAAGGGCGAAGGGCGAAGGGCGAAGGCACACTTTAAATAGATAACCCTTTTCATTGCCGTATTGCCTCTTTCATGAAAGTTCACTACCCTTAATTTTAAGTATATAGGAAAAATGGCTAATTTGTCAAGCAGTGGTGAGTCAGTGATTGACAACTCTGAGGCTTCCTGGTCATTTGTTTCCCCGAATTTGGTTGTTGCCTGCCGGTATTTGTGCTATAATTAAGAAAAAAAGGGGATAAAGATGATTGGTATTTCTAAACTTTACTGCGGCGTGGTGGAACCTTCCGACCCGTTGCGCTATGGGCGGGACTCGTCGCAGCTCCCGTCCCACCTGCTCCAGTTTTCGAAGGACAAAAAACCGGTGGTTGTCTGGAATGTAACCCGGCGCTGCAATCTTAAATGCGTTCACTGTTATTCTCAGTCCCGGAACCTCGATTATCCGGATGAACTGACGACGGAGGAAGGCAAGGGGTTTATCGATGACCTTGCCGCCTTCGGGGCACCGGTGATTCTCTTTTCAGGCGGGGAACCCACGATTCGCCCGGACCTGTTTGAACTGGCGGATTACGCCCGGAAGAAGGGGATGCGGGCGGTCATTTCCACCAACGGCACCCTGATTACGAAGGATATGGCGAAACGCCTCAAGGATATCGGCCTCTCCTATGTCGGCGTCAGCCTGGATGGCATGAAGGAGACGAATGACAAGTTTCGGGGGGTTGCAGGCGCGTTTGACGCCGCGCTGCGCGGGATTCGAAACTGTAAGGAAGAGGGGATCAAGGTCGGGCTCCGTTTTACCATGAATCGGCGGAACGCCCAGGATATTCCCGACATCTTCCGTCTGCTTGAGCGGGAAGAGGTTCCCCGGATCTGTTTCTATCACCTTGTTTACGCGGGACGGGGAACAGCGCTGGTCAAGGAAGACCTCTCACACGCGGAGACCCGGAAGGTCGTGGACATGATTATGGATGAAACACGCCGGCTCCATGACAAGGGTTTTCCCGCGGAGGTCCTGACGGTGGACAACCATGCCGACGGGCCATATCTTTATCTTCGGATGAAAAAAGAAGACCCGAAGCGCGCTGAAGAGGTCATGGAACTGCTGAAGATGAACCAGGGAAACAGCTCCGGCAACGGGATTGGGTGTGTGAGCTGGGACGGGGAGGTTTACGCGGACCAGTTCTGGCGGCATTATTCCTTCGGCAATATACGGAAACGGCCCTTCAGCGAAATATGGCTGGACCGGTCCAACGAGGTCATGGCGAAGCTCAAGGACAAACGGCCGCATGTCAAGGGCAGGTGCGCGGAATGCAAATGGCTGGATATCTGCGGCGGAAACTTCCGCGTGCGCGCCGAGGCGGTCACGGGAGACCTGTGGGCGCCCGATCCGGCCTGTTATCTGACGGATGAGGAGATAGGAATTAAATAAATAGGTAGAAGGTAGAAGGTAGAAGGTAGAAGGTAGAAGGTAGAAGAAAGAAGAAAAACACGATGACAGGCACATCTTGTGGGTTGGTTTTTCTTTGGTTTTTAGCCTGTAAGCTGTAAAAGGGGTTGAAAGTTTTTAGCGGTATGCGTGATCATAAAAAATTAAGGGCTTTTGAACTTTCTGATGAGATTGTGGAATTGATTTATAGGGTGACGGCAAAATTTCCCAAGGAAGAATTATATGGATTAACTTCACAAATTCGACGGGCAGCGGTATCTGTCCCTTCTAATATTGTTGAGGGGTGTGCGCGAGACAGCCAGGCGGATTTTCTTCGTTTTCTTTATATTGCTTTTGGATCGTTAAGAGAATTGCACTATCAGTTAGGCCTTTCGGAGCGTTTAGACTTTTTGAACAAAGCGGACGCGTTCTTACTTGAACCCAAACTGGTTGAAACAGAAAAGGTTTTAAATGGTTTAATCGGTGCATTAAGGAATGTTTGATTTTCTCGACAAAACCATTGCCTGTCAGGGGAAAATTGGTGAGGGTTTTCCCGCTTCAGTCTTCAACCTGTCTTCAGGTGTTTATTTTTTTCTTCAACCTTCAGCCTTCTACCTTCTACCTTTAACCTTCTTTTACAAAGGAGCCTAAAAAATGTATTTTCCAACCTACAGACCCAGAAGAATGCGGGCGACGGAGGCCCTGCGGGCCATGATGCGCGAAAATCACCTCCGTGTGGAAGACCTGATCTATCCGATGTTTGTGCGGCCCGGCAGGAAAGAGGCGCGTCCTGTTCCCTCCATGCCGGGCGTGTTTCAGTTTTCCGTGGATACCCTCGTGGCGGATGTGAAAGAGGTCGCCGCCCTGGGAATCCCGGCTATTATTCTTTTCGGAATCCCGGATCATAAGGATGAAATGGCGACGGAGGCCTATGCCGATGACGGGATTGTCCAGCAGGCCATCCGGGCGATTAAGGAGGCCGTGCCTTCCATGACGGTGATAACGGATGTCTGCCTGTGTGAATATACCTCGCACGGGCATTGCGGAATCGTCCGGGATGGGAAAATTTTGAACGATCCGACCCTGGAACTCCTGGCGAAGGAGGCGGTTTCCCATTGCCGGGCGGGGGCGGATATGGTAGCGCCGTCCGATATGATGGATGGGAGGATTGGCGCCGTCCGCGACGCCCTTGATGATGAGGGCTTTACGGATATTCCCATCATGGCCTACAGCGCTAAATACGCCTCGAACTTTTACGGGCCCTTCCGGGACGCGGCGGAGTCCCCTCCGCAGTTTGGAGACCGGAAATCGTACCAGATGGATCCGGCCAACCTTGAGGAGGCCCTTCGGGAGGTCGAGCTGGATATCGAGGAGGGCGCGGATATCGTGATGGTCAAGCCGGGGCTGCCCTACATGGATGTCCTGTATGCCGTGAAAATGGCCTTTAACCGCCCCCTCGCGGTTTATAATGTGAGCGGTGAATATTCCATGGTCAAGGCGGCGGCGGCCAATGGCTGGATCGATGAGCAGAAGATGATGATGGAGATTCTGAC
>JANTFN010000251.1 GCA_024763435.1 Thermodesulfobacteriota bacterium
ATTCTTGATACGAACTGCGATCCAGACGAAGTTGATTATCCCATTCCCGGAAATGATGATGCTATCCGTGCCATCCGTCTTTTTTGTTCCCGAATGGCGGATGCGGTTCTTGAGGGCAAGCAGATCCGTGAAGAAATGATGCAGGCGAAACAAGACAAGGCGGGCGAAGAAGAGGAACTGGCCCCGCCGGAGAAGTCGATTATGGAGATGGGCGAAACACCCGTGGTGGAAACAGCGGAAGAGGTTTCTGAAGCGGAGGCAGCCCCGGCTGAAAAAAAGGATGAAAAAACACCGCCTGTTGATGCTGAAGCAGGTTCAGTGAGTGAAAAGGAGGACGTGTAATGGCTGTTGGAGCCAATGAAGTTAAGGAACTGAGGGCCCGGACAGGGGCCGGTATTATGGATTGTAAAAACGCCCTGAAGGAAGCTGGCGGGGATATTGATAAAGCGATTGATTTTTTAAGAACAAAGGGCCTGGCAAAGGCCGCGAAAAAGGCGGGGAGAATCGCCTCACAGGGGCTGGTCAGTTCCTATATTCACGCTGGCGGAAAGATCGGTGTTCTTGTAGAGATTAATTGCGAGACTGATTTTGTTGCAAAGACGGATGACTTCAAACAGTTTGTTAAAGATATCGCGATGCATGTGGCGGCAAGTTCCCCGCAATATATCAAACGGGAAGACGTGCCTGAGGCAATCGCTGAAAAGGAAAAGAAAATTTACGAAACCCAGGCGCGGGAATCCGGAAAACCGGAGAAAATTATTGACAGAATCGTTTCCGGCAAGATTGATAAATTCCTTTCCGAGATCTGCCTTCTTGAACAGCCTTTTATCAAGGACCCGGATAAAACAATTCAGGCCCTTCTTCAGGAAACGATTGCCAAACTGGGCGAGAATATTGCGATTCGCCGCTTTGTCCGGTATCAGTTGAGTGAAGGGCTCGAGGAAAGCTCTGAAGGGTAAAGCAGGTAATTTGATGGCTGAAACCTTACACCTTCCATACAAACGAATCCTCTTGAAACTGGGGGGCGAAAGTCTTTGCGGTTCTCAGAAGATGGGGATTGATGACGAAACCCTGACGCGGCTGGCCGCGGAAATCAAGGATGTCATGAAGCTCGGGGCCGAGATTGCCATTGTTATCGGCGGTGGTAATATTTTCCGAGGCGCGGCGGCAACGCTGAAGGGGATGGATCGAACCACGGCGGATTACATGGGAATGCTTGCCACGGTGATTAACGCCCTTGCCCTGCAGGATGCCCTGGAAAGGGCCGGGGTTTTTACACGGGTATTAACAGCGATAGAGATGCACGAGATAGCGGAGCCCTATATCCGGCGGCGCGCGATTCGCCATCTTGAAAAAGGAAGGATCGTTATTTTCGCGGCGGGGACCGGCAACCCCTATTTTACGACAGATTCTACCGCTTCCCTGCGCGCCTTGGAGATACAGGCCGATGTTATCCTCAAGGCGACGAAGGTGGACGGGGTGTTTGACAAAGACCCCATGGTCTATTCCGACGCAAAGCGTTTCAAACGGTTGCGTTATATCGATGTGCTCGAAAAGGGGCTGAAGGTCATGGATACGACGGCGATTTCCATGTGCATGGACAACAAACTTCCCATTATCGTTTTTAATCTTTTCAGGGAAGGCAATCTGAAGCAGGTGGTGCAGGGGGTTTCCCTTGGAACCATTGTGACGGAGTGAGGAGGGAGAGAATGGATCCTCAATGGGAAAAAGAATTTGAGACGAAGATGAATAAGAGCATAGAGGCGATGAAAACCGACCTGAATCACGTTCGGACGGGACGCGCCTCGGTTGTTTTGCTTGACGGGATTAAAGTCGATTATTACGGAACGATGACGCCGCTGAATCAGGTTGCGACGCTGGCGATTCCGGAAAGCAGGATGATAACCATTCAGCCCTGGGACGCGAGCGTGATCGGGGAGATTGAAAAGGCAATTCTAAAGTCAGAATTAGGTCTTGTCCCGACAAGTGACGGGAAGATGATTCGAATTTCCATTCCCCAGCTTACGGAGGAGCGCCGCAAGGAATTGGTTAAGGTCGTCAAGCGTATCGGGGAGAACGCCAAGGTAGCCGTTCGGAATATTCGCCGGGATGCCAATGAATTTATGAAAAAGAAAGAAAAGGGTAAAGAAATTTCCCAGGATGAGATGAAGAAAAACCAGGAAGAAATTCAAAAAATGACGGACCGGTTTGTTGAAAAGATTGACAATCTGGTGGAAATAAAGGAAAAAGAAGTTCTGGAAATCTAATTGATTTACAGGTGTGCCCTTTGGGGTGAAACACCAGAATTAGGCGGGAGGCTGAAGGTAGAGGGAAGATATAAAAACCAGAAATCAGCTGAGAATGAAAATCGTTTTAGAGGAGGTGAAGCAAGATGTATGAAATAACAGAAGAATGTGTGGCGTGCGGGACCTGCGCGGAGGAATGTCCGAGCGAGGCGATTGAAGAAGGAGATATCTACAAAATAGATCAGGAGAAGTGCACGGAGTGCGGAACCTGTTTTGAGGTTTGCCCCGTCGAGGCGATTGTCGAAAAATAGACAAAAATTTCTTTTAGAAGACAAAAAAGGGGCGGGAAGTTTTTTCCACCCCTTTTTTTAATTAAGATTCCTGCGTCACGTCACGACAGACGCGATTTCCCGCGTCAAATAATCTTATTCAGGGCGTATTCAATAATCCCTTCCGCGCCCGCCTTTTGCAGCTTGGGGATAAGGTCGCGAACCACCAGCTCTTCGAGAACTGTTTCAACGGCGAACCAGTCACTTTGATAGAGGGTGGAAACAGTGGGGGCGTTCAGGCTTGGCAGGAGCTGAATAACTTTTTCGAGGTTCTTTTTAGAAACATTGAGTTTAAGGCCTACCATGCCCATGGCATTCAATGCCCCGGAGAGCAAAAGGGCAATTTGTTTTATTTTATCTTTTTTCCAAGGGGTTTTCCAGGCGGTTTTGTTCGCGATAAGCTGCGTGTTAGTGGTCATTAATTCTTCGACGATGCGAAGATTATTCGCGCGAAT
>JANTFN010000252.1 GCA_024763435.1 Thermodesulfobacteriota bacterium
ATGGAAAAAAGGCGTTTAATGACGGAAAGAAGCGCCAAGCGGTTTTTGCGCAGATCCACATCGGAATCCATAACAAGAACCTCGTCGAAAAACCTGTCTACCACCGGCTTTAAAGTGGCAATCATTCCCAGGGCCTCGTGATAATTGCGTGCATTCATGGAAGATACATACGCGTTCCGGATTTCCATCAGGGTCTCGTACAGGGATTTTTCCGCGGCTTCCTTGAGTAAATCCGGATTGACAGAAGCCTCGCCTTCCTGCGGCTGTCCTTCGAGGATATTTCCCACGCGTTTAAAGGAGAGCATAAGCGACGCAAAGTTTTCCTGTTGCCTGAATTTATGGAACACCTTGATTCTCCTGGAGCAATCGTCGATATCATCAAAAGAATTCGCGAGAACGGATGCGATACTGTCGTACGCAATCCCTTCCGCCTGCATATAGCCTCGCAGCCGAACAGCGAAAAAATCCTTGACTGAGGCCAGCAGGGTATCTCTTGAAACATGAATTTTTTCTTTTAGAAGTTCCGCCGACTTTGCAATCAAGGCATCGAGGGAGAGTTGGTAGGATTTTCCAAGGACAATACGGATAATGGCCAGGGCTGCTCTGCGCAGGGCAAAGGGGTCTGCTGCCCCGGTAGGTGCCAGAGCGTTGCCAAAACACCCGACAATTGTATCCATCCTGTCCGCCATACCGATAAAGGCTCCCGCGTCGCCTTTCGGGAGGACATCATCGCTGAAACGGGGCATATAGTGTTCTAAAATCGCGTCGCATACCTCTTCAGCCTCGCCGGAAAGACGGGCGTAAATACGACCAATGGTGCCTTGAAGGGAAGGAAATTCCCCGACCATTTCTGTCACGAGATCCGCCTTACAGAGGGTGGCCGCTCTTTTGGTCGTGGCCGCGGCCTCCTTGTTCAGGGCCTCACTAAGAAATTCAGACAGGACAATAATCCGCTGCACCTTTTCATAGGATGTACCAAGTTTGGCGTGAAAAATAACCTCTTTAAGGGTATCAACACGTTTTTCAAGGGGGACCTTCATGTCTTCCTGAAAAAAGAATTTCGCATCCTCAAGCCGCGCCTTCAGGACGCGCTCATGTCCCGACGCAAAAGTCGCAAGCCCTTCCCGGAAGGTATTGTTAATCGCGACAAACCGGGGGGCCAGCGAACCGTCAGGGTTCAGAACGGAAAAATAGCGCTGATGTTCCCGCATGGCCGTAACCAGGACCTCCCGGGGGACCGAGAGATAGGAAGAATCAAATTTTCCGACCACGACAAAGGGATATTCCACCAAAAAAGATACTTCCTTGAGTAATTCTGGATCTTCAAGCCAGGTGAGCTTTTCCTCGGAAAGGGCCTTTTCAATGTCATTCGCGATTTTTCGCTGGCGTTTTTCCGGGTCTGCCATAACAAAATGCCCTTCGAGACCGCGCAGATAGTCATCGATGTTTCCCACCTCAAAATTGTCAGGTGCTAAAAAACGGTGCCCGCGTGAACGCGCGCCGGCATGGATACCGTCCAGCGCAAAGGGAACAATTTTTCCGTTAAAAAGGGCAAGAATCCAGTGGACAGGCCGGACAAAACGCAGGGAAGAGGTGCCCCAGCGCATCGATTTTCTAAAAGGGAGGGATAAAATAAGCTTTGGCAACAGCTCGGCAAGAAGCTCGCGGGTTTCCGCGCCCGCGAGAACCCTTCGAATGCAGACGTAATCCCCCTTGGGGGTTGTTTTTACCTGCAGGTCTTCGACACGAACCCCCTTCGCCTTTGAAAATCCCAGGCCTGCCTTTGTGGGTGTCCCGTCAGGGGCAAACGCGGCAGCCTTTGGCGGGCCGAGAATTTCTTCTTCCTGATCCGCCTGCCGTTCCGGAAGCCCCTTTACAATCAGGGCAAGACGCCTCGGTGTTCCGTAGGTTGTCAGGGATTCCACGCCGAGGTTCAAATCATCCATGGCCTTTTTAAAACGTATTTTCAATTCATCCATGGCCGGCGGGATAAACCCCGCCGGGATTTCTTCGGTCCCTATTTCGAGGATTAAATCAGGCATGCGTCGCTCCTTTCAGCAGGGGGAACCCCATTTCTTCGCGCTGGGCCAGAAAGGCATGCGCGCATCCCCGCGCAAGGGCACGAACCCGCCCGATGGTTCGGGTTCGCTCGTTCACGCTGATAGCGCCGCGCGCATCCAGCAGGTTAAAAACATGGGAACATTTCAGGCAGCAGTCATAAGCGGGCCGCACCAGACCTTTCGACAAAAGGTGATTTGCCTCCGTTTCATAGGCGTCAAAAAAATTGCGGAGGGACAGGATATCCGCTTCCTCGAAATTATACACGGAGTATTCCACCTCCGCCTTGTGAAAAATATCGCCGTAGGTCACCGAATCATTCCACGCCAGGTCGTAAACATTATCGCAATTCTGAAGATACATGGAGATACGTTCGATCCCATAGGTGATTTCCACCGGAACAGGGGAAAGATCGATACCCCCTACCTGCTGAAAATAGGTAAACTGAGTAATCTCCATGCCGTCCAGCCAGACTTCCCATCCCAGGCCCCAGGCACCGAGCGTCGGGGATTCCCAGTCGTCTTCCACGAAGCGGATGTCATGCTCGAGGGGGTCAATCCCAAAGTGGGTAAGGCTTTTGAGATAAATATCCTGAATATTGAGCGGAGAGGGTTTGATGAGAACCTGAAACTGAAAGTAATGCTGCAGCCGATTGGGATTTTCCCCGTATCTGCCGTCCGTGGGACGCCGCGAGGGCTGGACATAGGCGGCCGCCCAGGGCTCCGGTCCCAGGGAAGCCAGAAAAGTTGCCGGATGGAACGTCCCGGCCCCCACTTCCACGTCATAGGGCTGTTGAATCAGACACCCTTCCTGCGCCCAATAGGTTTGAAGCGCCAAAATCAATTCCTGTACAGTCATAACAACTCCTTATAATGTTAGATGGTTTTACACTGGAATTGATACCCTGTCAAGATTCGTTCGGTATTTTAACTTATCGCCTGAAAAAAGGCTTGACAAACATATCAATCATG
>JANTFN010000253.1 GCA_024763435.1 Thermodesulfobacteriota bacterium
CTCGAAATACCGCAGCCCCGACACACCGTGATACCCTGTGTCGGTTGTTAATTTTTCCGTAAGCGCCTGCGGGGTTTTTACCGGAAAGGTTTTTGAAATGGAAACGATAAGCCGGGCCGCGTCATAGGCCTGCGCGGCCAGAATTTCAGGTTTTTCATCGAAGGTGGCTTCAAATCCCGCGACAAACTTTTTTACGAACGGGGCGGTGAGCTTTCTTGAAAATCCATCTGTAAAAACCGCGCCCCGGACAAATCGCCCCCCCTCTTTTAACAGCTCCGGCGCGTTCCATGTGTTGATACCGGCAAGGGTTACACCCAGAATATCATGAAAGGCAATCTGTGGCGCGATAAGGACGATTCGGTTGTAGATATCCGGAATAAACAGGGCCTCAAAATCTATGACCGGTGCGAATGTTTTCTCATTATCCTTTGTTTCCAGAGGGGTATCCCCGCGCTGCCATCGTTCATCTTTATAATAGAGCCCAACCAGTTTCTTGATGGGCACGGCAAAATCGGTGTCGTCAGGGGCATACGTTTCCGCGCCCCGGATTTCTCCGCCTGCCGCGGTAAAGGCCTTCCAGAAGAGGCGCATGTAACGCTGACCGAGCGGTGTTTTTGGATACAGGATTGCCGCAGTCGTGAGATGCCTGCCCCCGACAAGATAGGTTACAAGCCGTTGCACCTGCTGCTCTGCTGTCAGGCAGTTTCTGAATATTCCGTTTCCAAGGGCCGGCACGTCCTTTGCCTGGGAGAGGCTGATCAGGGGAACCGGAGATGCCTGGAGCGCTTCCGCCGCCGCGCGGGTTGTGTCAAGAAACATCGGACCGATAATGGCCTGGACATGATTTTTTTCAATAAGTTCCCGCGTTTTTTCTCCCATCCCCGCCGGGGTTCCCGCCGTATCCTTTACAAAAAGGGTAACGGCGATTTCCTCCGGGGTATCTGAAAAGGCCTCCGTGGCGAGGAGGAGTCCTTTCAGGGCGCGTTTTCCAAAAGAGGCCCACTTGCCCGACAGGGGCAGCAGACATCCCAGGGCGATTTTTCGGATAAAGTGCCGATTCAGAGCCGCCTGTGCGGCGTGTGCCCGGGCGCGGGCCGTGTCTGGCAGTTGCCCTGCCAGATCAGGCGTAACTAACTTTTTTGCGTCTCCAAACGCATCCTCATGCAGATAAACCTCTGCCAGCCTCAAGCGGGCAAGTTTTCCCGCGATGTCACCGGCGTGGGTGTCGATTAATTCCTTTAAAAGGGCGGAGTCGCTCGTCGCGGAGACAGCTTTTTCCAGAAACGATGTGAGAATATCCCGCTCGGTCCGGGTTTTAGCCTTTGACAGGGCGGCCAGATAGGCGTCCACGCCGCATACAATTTTTTTCTGATGGAGACAGATATGCCCCCGCAATGTCTGGACCCGGACATAAAGGGAGCCGGTGAGCGTAAAGGACCCCTCGAGTTTTTCAAGGGCATCCAGCGAGCGGGGAATATCCTCAAGCCGAAACCAGCAATAGGCCTGCCCGTAGAGGGCCTCCTGAATATGGTTGCTGCCCGGAAATCTCTCGACGATTTTCTGAAAATACCGCTGCGCCTCGTAGGAATTTTCCCGCTTCAGATAGATTTCTCCCAGAAAGAACAAGGCGTCATCCGTCAGGCTGGATGCGGGATTTTTTTTCAAAAACGCGTCAAATTTTTCAAGGGCTTTTGTCAACGCATTCTTCTGAAAGGCGGTTTTCCCCTCTTCGAAGAGATAAAGGTCCCTGACGGGCGCCCCTGCTTCCACGCCTTTGTTAACAGGGGCATAAACACTCTTATAGGAGGGGCCGGCGCATCCGGTCAGAATGACAATCCCAAGAATAAGTAAAAAGGTTTTTTTCACTCTTGCTTCCTGAAAGGGGTTCTGGGGAGGCGGTTAAGTCTGTCAATAACCTTTTGTGCGATCCTCCCGGAATGAATCATCAAGCTCATTTCCTGATTGTATTTCAAGGCGCTGTGCGTCAGGTTGTGGCTCCCGAGAAAGACGATTTGCCTGTCAATCACAACCGCTTTAATATGGAGTTTACGATCCGGGCGGTCCCAGAAGACATGGGCCCCCGCCGCTTGGAGACGGCGTCCGGTTTTTTCATTTTCCCCGTTAATAAAATCCTGCTGCTTATCGCTTCGTTCAAAAATAACCGTGACATCCACACCCCGTCTCATGGCGCGCAGGAGGGCATTCTGGATAATCGTGGCACGGTTGGTTTTAAATCTGCTTGTTTTAAACAGGTAAATGGCAATGGTAATATTGTTTCTGGCACCATCGATGGCATCCTTCAGCCCGTAAAAATATTCCTCGCCGACTAACAGATGGGCCTTGCACCCATCGGGTTGCGCCATGACGGGTCTGGATGTCCCGGCGATTAGACAGAACGCGAGAAGAAGCAACGGAAAAATGCAACGACGGGCCGGTTTCATGATGTCTCCACGACATAGATCCCGGGTAGGTGGCGGTATTGTTCTGCGTAATCAGCCCCGTAGCCCACGACAAAACCATCCTCAATAGAAAAACCCACGTAATCGACCGGGACGGCTATCTCCCGCCGTGCCTTTTTATCCAGAAGGGCGCAGATACGGACCGATTTCGGGGTGTGCAGCTTCAGCCGGTCAACAAGAAATTTAAGCGTAATACCCGTATCCACGATATCTTCAACAACCAGGACATGGTTATCGTGAAAGGGAAGCTCCACATCCTTGGTAATCTTCACCTTGCCGGACGAGGTGGTCGAATTTCCATAGCTCGCCAGGCGGATAAAATCCACGCGTGCCGGACAGTCGATATGCCGGATAAGATCCGCGGCAAAAATAAAGGCCCCCTTGAGGATACAGCAGACATAAATCGACTCGCCGCGATAGTCTTCGCTGATTTGCTTTCCAAGTTCGGCAACCCGGTCGGCAATGGCGTCAGGCCCGAAAAGGAGTTTGAAATTTTCTTCCGTTGCCTTCATTAATTTGCCGGATCAAGGACAACAACGCGGGTTCCCTCTCCCAAAT
>JANTFN010000254.1 GCA_024763435.1 Thermodesulfobacteriota bacterium
AAAATATTTTACAAAAACAATTATATAAATTATTTCAAGTGCTTATTCTCCATTCCCCCACTTTGATACTCATAAAATGAGCCAAAAAATGGTCTTGCATAAAACCGTTCCTTTTAAACAGTCTATTACAAGGGAACCATAAATTCAACAACAAAAACCAAAGGCGGATAACATCTGTTTTTCCGGATAATTAGAGCGGATGTTGACAAAATCGTTCAAGTTGTATAAGCATCAAATAGAACTTGTTATTGCGTATGGGGAAAAAAATATGGCAGCACGTTTTACTGCGGGTTTCACCGCGTTTGTGAAAGGATTTCTTCGGCTGTGTCCATGGATCCTGGCATTCCTTTTCTGCTTTTCCTTTGCATCGGCCCCGGCCCGGGCGGGAATCTATATCATGGTTGATGCCAATGGCGTTTCTCATTTTACGAATACCCCTACCAGCGGCAAATATCGTATTTTTATCAGAGAAAAATCAGACCCTTCTCCCAGGTCGACCCCCCGAACCTACACGCAAAACCCCGCCCAGTATGAAACACTTATCAAACGATACGCCAAAAAATACGGGGTGGACACCGCGCTCATCAAGGCCGTCATTCACGCGGAATCGGATTTCAATCCCTATGCAACCTCAAACAAAGGGGCACAGGGCCTGATGCAATTAATGCCGGAAACCGCACGGGACCTCTCTGTTGTGGATACCTTTGATCCGGAGGATAATATCCGGGGTGGTGTCAGATACCTTAAAACTCTTCTGAAAAAATTCAACGGTAACCTGGAATTGTCCCTGGCCGCTTATAATGCCGGACCTCACTGCGTCAATCAGTTTGGGAAAATCCCCCCCTACCGGGAAACAAAACGGTATATCAGGAAAGTCCTGGGCTACTACAAGATGTATCGATAAGACCTTGAAAACACCCGCATACCCCCCCGAAAAACTCTGGAACCTCGCCAACCGCCTTACGCTGGCACGGATTGCCGTTATCCCCATTATTGTGTGCCTTCTTTTCTTCCAGGGGAAGATCCCGAGTTTTTTCGCCGCGCTTTTATATCTTCTCGCCGCCCTGACCGATATCGTGGATGGCTACCTCGCGCGAAAGATGAAGATTGTCACACGTCTGGGGCGTTTCCTGGACCCCCTCGCGGACAAGCTTCTCCTGACGTTTGCCCTTATTATGCTCATCGGCCTTCACCGGGCCCCAACCTGGATCGTCGCGATTATTATCGCCCGGGAAATTGCCGTGACCGGCCTCCGGGGAATTGCCGCGACGGAAAACATCATCATTTCCGCCAGCCGCCTCGGAAAATACAAGGCCCTGAGCCAGTCCATCGCGGCAAACCTCCTGATTCTTCACTACGATTACCTTTCCCTGCCAATCCACCTGTTAGGCACGATTTTTCTCTGGATCGCCCTGGGAATGACCCTCTGGTCCGGCGCGGATTATTTCTACCGCTTTTTTAGTAAGGCCCTTTCTCCTGACAACCAGGAGTTATAAGGGAATCCCTGCATGCCCGTTTCGGAATCCCTCGAACACATCCCCCTGGCAGAACGGATGCGCCCCCGGACATTCTCCGAGATGGCGGGGCAGGAACATCTTCTGAAACCCGCGTCACCGCTCAGAAAACAACTGGACATCAATCAGGTCCGGTCCATGCTCCTGTGGGGCCCGCCGGGGAGCGGAAAGACAACCCTGGCGTTCATCATCGCCCACCACCTGAAGTGCCATTTCATAACACTCAGCGCCGTCTTCTCCGGTGTGAAAGATATTCGCAATGCCGCGAGCGAGGCAAAAGGGCTCTGGGAAGAAAAAAAGCGGAAAACGATTCTGTTCGTGGATGAAATCCACCGGTTTTCAAAGTCTCAACAGGACGCCTTCCTCCCCTACGTGGAAGACGGAACCTTCGTGTTAATCGGCGCAACGACGGAAAATCCCTCCTTTGAGATCATTGCCCCTTTAAGATCCCGGGCAAAGGTTATTGTCCTGAACCCCCTGACCCCGGAACAGATCACATCCCTCCTGAAAAGGGCCCTTTCCGACGAAACACAGGGGATGGCCACCTTCCACCCGGTGATCGACGATGCCATTCTGACCCACCTCAGCGAGGTTTGCGACGGAGATGCCCGCGTCGCCCTGAACCTGTTAGAGGGGCTGATCCTGGCAACCCCGCCCGACAAAACAGGAAATCGCGTTATTGACCCTGAATCGGCCCGGGAAGCCATCCGGCGAGAGACCCTCCTGTACGACAAGGCGGGAGAAGAACATTACAATCTCATCTCCGCCCTGCACAAAAGCCTGCGGGGGAGCGATCCCGACGCCGCGCTCTACTGGCTTGCGCGAATGCTTTCTTCCGGCGAAGACCCGCTTTATGTCGCACGCCGCATGATTCGCTTCGCCACGGAAGACGTGGGAAACGCCGATCCCATGGCGCTCCTCATTGCCAATCAGGCCATGGAATCCTACCGTTTTCTGGGCTCGCCCGAGGGAGAGCTGGCCCTGGCGCAGGCCGCGATTTATCTCGCCTGCGCCCCCAAAAGCAATGCCATTTACAAGGCGTATAAAAGTGTCAAATCTGAAATCCAAAGAACCGGCGCCCGCCCCGTTCCGTTTCACCTGCGGAATGCCCCCACCCGCTTGATGAAGGCCCTGGGATATGGAAAAGACTACCGCTACCCCCACGACGATCCCGACGGGATTGTGAACCAGGATTATCTGCCTGATGGCCTGAAAACACGAACATTCTACAGCCCTAAAAATACCGGTTACGAAGAAAAAATCCGCAAACGTCTCGCGCGCTGGAGGGCCTTAAGAAGGAAGAAACTTTGAATTGCACCCCCTTTCCCCTTTCATTTCTTCTACAAAATTTGTTGGCGTTCCTACAAAATTTATGGGATTTTAACCTGAACTGCTTTATAAAAAAGCCGGTGCCAGACGGTCATGGGAAAAGCCCCTTGAATTCCAATATTTATCTTAAATTTCGACTGGACCCTTTCCTTTTAACCCGTTG
>JANTFN010000255.1 GCA_024763435.1 Thermodesulfobacteriota bacterium
TATTTCCCGTTGATCGATAATACATTTTTTGTCTCGGTGCAGAAACTCTATGGGGTCTTCAATAGTGATAATATGAAGATTTTTTTTTGCGTTTATAATGTCGATCATGGAGGCCAGTGTTGTAGATTTTCCGCTCCCGGTAGTTCCTGTTACAAGGATAAGCCCCCGCGTTTCCATGGCGACCTTTTCCAGAATGGGTGGAAGATTCAGGTCTTCCAGGGATTGAATCTGATAGGGAATCGCGCGGATAGAAATCCCCATCGTGCCGCGCTGTTTATAGATGTTAATCCTGAAACGCCCCAGTCCCGGGACCCCGTATCCGATATCGACGTCCTTGAGCTGTGCCAGTTTTTCCCTGTGCGGAGGTGTCAGCAGTTTTTCGGTAAAATTTTCGACAATTTCCTTCGTAAAGGGAGGAACGGAACTGGCCGACATCAGCTTGCCGTTAATACGCAGCACCGGTGGAAGTCCCACCTTAATGTGAACATCGCTGGCATTCTTTTTAAATGCAAATTTTAAAATATCGTCAATTTCCATCTTCCCCGTCCTCCTGTGTAAGAAAGCCCTCGCTCTCTAAAAGCTTATGCTTTATCGTCTCGAGAAGGTCTCTGTTTTCCTCCAAAAAGGCCCTGACGTTATCCCTGCCCTGGCCGAGCCGTGTGTCTCCGAAGGAATACCAGGTCCCGCTTTTTTCGACAATATCCCTGTCCACCGCAAGGTCGAGAATCTCCCCTTCCTTCGAAATGCCCTTTCCGTAAAGGACATCAAATTCGGCGTCCCTGAAAGGCGGGGCCAGTTTATTTTTGACAACCCGGACCCGAACCCGTGTCCCCAGGTTATTGTCTCCTTTCCGGATACGGCCAATCCCCCTGATATCCAGGCGAACAGACGAATAAAATTTCAAGGCATTTCCGCCTGTCGTTGTCTCCGGGTTACCAAACATGACCCCGATTTTCATGCGGATCTGGTTGATAAAAATAACGGCCGTGTCGGATTTACTGATAACAGCGGTAAGTTTGCGCAGGGCCTGAGACATCAGCCTTGCCTGAAGGCCCATGTGGGCATCTCCCATGTCTCCTTCCAGCTCGGCCTTCGGGACGAGGGCGGCAACAGAATCCACGACGACGACATCGACGGCCCCGCTCCGCACAAGAATTTCCGTAATTTCCAGGGCCTGTTCGCCGGAATCGGGCTGCGATACCAGGAGCTCATCCGTCTTGACCCCCAGATTCCGGGCGTAATTAAGATCCAGGGCGTGTTCCGCGTCGACAAAGGCCGCTTCTCCCCCTTTTTTCTGTGCCTCTGCGACAATATGAAGCGCAAGGGTTGTTTTCCCCGAAGACTCCGGCCCGTAGATTTCAATAACCCTTCCCCGGGGAATCCCACCAATGCCAAGGGCAATATCAAGCCCCAGCGACCCTGTTGGAATAGAGTCAATCCCCTGGGGAATAACCCCTTCTCCGAGGCGCATAATAGAGCCCTTGCCAAACTGTTTTTCAATCTGCGTGATGGCTAATGAAATCGCTTTTTGTTTTGCCTCTACAGGTTCACTCATTATCTTTTCCTCCCAGGGGAAAACGGTTTAAGGCTTGGTAGACAGGGCCTTTCGGGGTTAATTCACTCCTGTAAAAAACAACCTCCCGCGCCCAAAACGGACGACAGTCAGGCCGGTCCTCGAATAACGCCCCGGGCAGGTGTAAGGGCCGTTTCTTTTTAACCCTTCCAAGGGTAACGTGGGGCCGATAAAGGCGTTTCTCCGTCAGGAGGGTTTCCGCTTCAAGCAAGCCGCGCAAATCCGCGTAAAAAGTACGCAGGCTATCTTTCTCTCCCACCTCTTTCAGCCCGGCCCATAGAACCCTCGGATTGTTTCGGTTTGGGAAAACCCCCAGGCCACTGATTTTTAAGTGGAATGGCCGGGATTTTTCGGCAAGGCCCTTGAGCGGAAAACTAAGGGAATGAATCGCTTTTTCCGATATTTTACCAAAAAAATGGAGGGTTACATGCATATTATCCTTTTTGACCCAGCGAACAGCGCCTTTGGATATTTCCATAATCTCCCGTTTTTTATTTTCAACCCAGTCTTTTGACGCGTCAGATATCTCAAATGCAAGAAAAGCCCGAATTTCTCCCACGATTCCCTTCCCACCCGTTATTCTGAGGAAATATGCTATCATATCTTTCCAAAAAGTCAATTAAGATGAATTTGCAAAAAAGGCGGAATATGGATGGATGTTTAAAAAAAGCTTATGAAATGACGCGTCACTCAGTCCTCAGCCCTTATGTTCCCAACACTCGTGCCAATTCAGTATCTTTTCACAAAGGGCCTGAAATATGCTATAAGTCGATGCAATGCTTCCCGGAAGGCATGTTGTCGGTGACGGGATACAAGATACTGAGGCATAAACCGGCAGGCATATAAATAAATAAAGGCATACTTGGAGGTAAAATTACATGAAAATATGTATGATAGGGACAGGTTACGTCGGGCTTGTAACAGGATGCGGCCTTGCTGAATTTGGCATGAAGGTAACCTGCGTTGATAAAATAGCCGAAAAAATTGAAACCCTCAACCGGGGAGATATCCCTATCTATGAGCCGGGGCTTAAAGACCTCGTGGAAAAAAATGTTAAGGAAGGGCGCCTGCATTTTTCAACAGCCATCCAGGAGACAATCCAAAGCAGCCAGGTTATTTTTCTCGCCGTCGGCACCCCCTCGGATAATGATGGGGGGGCTGACCTGTCACATCTGTTTAGCGCGGTGGAAGAAATCGCCAGTAACCTCGACGAATATAAATTAATTGCCATCAAAAGCACCGTTCCTGTCGGCACCGCCCGAAGGGTTGGTGAAATAATCTCCGCCCGCATTCCTGATGCCAATTTTGATGTCGTATCGAACCCGGAGTTTCTCAGAGAGGGGTCGGCGGTTGAGGACTTCCTGCACCCCGATAGGGTTGTTATCGGGACGAACAGCGAAAAAGCTGCTGCCATCATGAGAGACATTTA
>JANTFN010000256.1 GCA_024763435.1 Thermodesulfobacteriota bacterium
AATCTGCAGGAAGTCGCTCTGAGAGCGAAGAGTCTCGGCCAGTTTATCGACCTGCGGGGTGATATTCGGGACAGAGATTTTGTCTCCTCAACCTTTGAGAAGTACACCCCCGAGGTTGTGGTACACCTTGCCGCAATGGCAGGGGTCCGCCCGTCCATCGCCGATCCGGCCCTATATGAATCGGTCAATATTCAGGGGACGCTGCACCTCCTGGAAGCCATGAAAAATACTGGCGTCAAAAGGATGGTTTTTGCCTCTTCTTCCTCTGTTTACGGCAATAACAAAAAGGTCCCTTTTTCAGAAACTGACAGCGTGGATACTCCCATCTCTCCCTACGCCGCGACAAAAAAGGCGGGAGAACTGATCTGCTATACCTACCATCACCTTTACGAATTCACGATAACCGCGTTACGCTTCTTTACAGTTTACGGTCCGCGCCAGCGTCCTGAAATGGCTATCCATAAATTTACCCGGCTCATTGATACCGGCCAGCCGGTCCCGATGTTTGGCGACGGAACGACAAAAAGGGACTATACCTATATTGACGATATCATTTTTGGCATGGCAAAGGCGTTGAACATAAGGCACGGCTACCATATCTTCAACCTGGGGGAATCCAGGACAACCGCCCTGAAGAACCTCATCAGGCTTATTGAGGCCGCGCTGGGGAAAAAGGCCCATATCGAACTGCTTCCGCTCCAGCCGGGAGATGTCGAGATTACCTACGCAGACGTCAGCCGGGCAAAAGAAACCCTCGGCTACCAGCCGGGGACAACGATGGAAGACGGCATTAAAAAGTTTGTTGCCTGGTATCGGGAGCACAACGGCTAAGAACACGCGGCATCGTGCCCCATCGCCATTTACATTTACCCTTGAGAAACTGCATTCCTGTCATAAATAATCCTCAGGCCTGAGAGCGTCAGAAGCTCATCCACCTCTTCTATTGTTGTCGTTTCTTTGCTGATTAAACGCGCCAGCCCCCCTGTGGCAATAACACGAGGGTTTCCACCCATTTCCTTTTTTATCCGCCGGACAACCCCGTCCACCATTTCGACGTATCCGTAGAGAAGCCCGGCCTGAATGCTGTGTACCGTGGATTTTCCGATAATAGCTTCAGGCCAGCTCAATTCCACACGCGGGAGTTTCGAGGCAAACTGGAACAGCGCCTCCATGGAAATATGAATTCCCGGGGAAATCACTCCCCCGAGATATTCCCCTTTCTTCGAAACACAGTCAAAGGTCGTCGCCGTCCCAAAGTCTACAACAATGGTCTGGTCCCTGAAATGCTCATACCCCGCTACCGCGTTGACAATCCTGTCCGCGCCGACCTCGGCGGGGTTGCTGTAGAATATGGGCATTCCCGTCCGAATTCCGGGGCCGATAACAAGGGGCGTCATCCCGAATATCTTTCGGATGGAATACGGAAGGGCCTCCAGAACAGGGGGAACAACGCACGAAATAATCGAAGAGGAAATCTGGTCAACACGTATCCCATCAAGCTCAAAAAGTTGTTTTAGAAGGACACGATACTCGTCCGTTGAGCGATCACTCTGCGCGCTGACCCGCCAGCTTACTTTCAGGTCATCTCCATCGAAAACACCAAATACCGTATTGGTATTCCCGACATCTATAGTCAGTAACATGCCTATTTCTCGGGAAGGATAAACGTCTCCAAGTCCCCGGCAATGACACGTTTCTTCTCGCCCGAGGAGGTCTTGAGAATCAATGCGCCATAATCGTCAAGCCCCTCTACCTCACCGGTTACCTCTTCATTAAAGGATTTAACCTTTACGGTCTGACCAACAATGCGGGCGCGTTCATTCCACTCGGAAAGGATATGATCTTTCCCGCCTTCCCGCAGAAAAAGACCATACCAGTAATCCAACTGCCGCAGCAATTCCTTAATAAAGGGTACCCGATGAACACGTTTTTTTGTCTCTTCGTAAAGGGATGTCGAGACATCACGAATTTCCTCGGGAAATTTTTTCTTTTTGACGTTGAGATTAACTCCGAACCCGATAACCGCAAAGTTCACGGCGTCCGCCTCTGAGCTCAATTCACAAAGGACCCCCGCAACTTTTTTCCCGCTCAGGAGGGAATCATTGGGCCACTTCAAGGTCGGTTTAACGGCTGTTATCGCGTAAATTGTTTCATAGAGTGCAATCCCCGCCATGTAGGTCATTGCCGTCGCAAGATAGGGTGATACATTGGGACGAAACACGACAGACAGGGAAGCAGATTGCCGCCGGAAAGAAAACCACGTCCGATTCAAACGGCCTTTCCCGCCCGACTGATGATCCGTAACCACCACGAGGCCATCTTCGCCCCCGGCCTCCGCGAGGCGGAATGCCTCCGCATTGGTGGATTCCAGTTCAGGAAAATACCGGACATCTCTTCCTACAATCTTTGTGCCAAGATTGTATTTCAACTCGGCGGGCGTGATAATATCAGGTGTCCGCATTAAACGGTACCCCATGTTCTGGCGCGCGTCGATGACGTATCCCATCTCTTTCAGCATGGAAACGCGTTTCCAGATGGCAGCACGGGTTATTCCTATCTCTTTACTGATAATTTCCCCGGAAACAAACCGTCCTTCGTAGTCCTTGAGAATGTGAATGATTTTTTCATTATCCATTGTCTTCTTCCTCCTTTTTTTATTAAGTTGCCTGATCATGCCAAAAATAGCGCATATTAAAGTTTCCCCGGCCCTGTGTCAATGAACGCAGGGTTGTTGAATATCCAAAGAGTCTTTTCAAGGGGGCATATGCCCGTATGGACGAAATTTTACCTCGGTTTTCAAGACTGTGTATTTCTCCCTTGCGACCATTTATATCAGAAATAACCTCTCCCACAAATTCTTCCGGTAAAAGAATATCAAGATCCATAACAGGTTCAAGCAGAATCATTTCCGCGCGTCGAACCCCATCCCGTATCGCCATGGATGCTGCTATTCGCAGCGCTGTATTCGCATGATCATTTTCCTCCCAATTTGCGTCCTT
>JANTFN010000257.1 GCA_024763435.1 Thermodesulfobacteriota bacterium
GTTTTGTTCCTTGTCCCCTTCCTTCTTGATTTTGAAACAACTCATTCGGGGATGTCCCTGTATCTCGTGTTCAAGGAAAATATCCTGCGGTTTTTCCACCCCTTTGACCACACGGATTCCTTTTTCTACTATTTTTATTATATCTTTATTACGCTTTCCCCGTGGACGCTTCTGATTCCCATCCTCTTTACGGCCTTGAAAAGAAAAGATTTTATCAGGGAAGAAGGCCTCTTTTTTTTCGCGTTGTGGTTTGTCTGCCTCTTTACCTTTTTTACCCTCTCGGGCTCCAAACGCGGCTATTACCTGCTCCCCGTCGTTGCCCCCTTCAGCGCTCTGCTCGGGTTTGCGCTTGTCCGTTCTTCCCTTTTTGAAAGGCATTCCCGGATGGAAACGGCCTTCTGGCTTGTCTCTGGATGTGCGGCCGCGTTAGCGGGGATCCTTCTTCTTCTGTTACCTCTTTCCGTCCTGCCGGAAAGGTTCCCGCGCTTTGTCCCCGTGGTTCAACCCCTTTTGGTTCCCCTTGCGGGTGGGCTTTTTCTTGCCGGTGTGAGTACCCTCATGATTCGGAGGCGGAGATTCCTGAAGGGATTTTTCCTGCTTTTTGCCGGGGTCTATCTCGCTCTGGGGATCTATTTCTGGTTTATAACCCCAGCAATTGCCTCGTTGAGCGCCTTTGTTCCTTTCTGTGAAAAAGCCAATACTTTGGCAAAAAACAGGAACCTTGCTGTTTATGGCGCCGCAGACCGAAGCATCCTCTATTTTTACCTCGACAAGGTTCCCGTACCCTATTTTTCGAATCCTGAAAAAGCAGGAAAATTTCTTGAAACCCATCCGCAAGCCTTTCTGATTGTCAAAGGAGAAGACGGCCTAAACAGGCTGGGAGCCGGGAACGTGAAGATCGTTGCATCTGAAGCTAAAGGAAATCCTGATAGCTATTTGTTGATTACACGCCAAAAAACGCCGTAATGCCTTGTGAAATCCGGAAAGATGCCCTACACTCGAAAAACATGAAAACCCGGATATTACGATTATGAAAAGGGGCGTCCTGTTTGCTATTGGGGCTTATATCCTGTGGGGCCTGTTCCCGCTTTACTGGAAGCAGCTTGAGACCGTTCCGGCGCTGGAAATTGTAGCGCACAGAATTCTGTGGTCATTTGTCTTTATTTTTGGTGTCATGATTCTGACGAAGCGCGTTCGTGGCCTCTGGCGGGATGCTCGCCGTCCGCGTGTGTTCTTGACGTATACCGCTTCAGCGGTACTGCTGTCCATTAACTGGCTGACTTATATCTGGGGCGTCAACTCGGGCTACATTGTCGAAGCAAGCCTCGGCTATTTTATCAACCCGCTGGTCAGCGTGCTTCTGGGGGTTATTTTCTTTCGCGAACGACTGCGTCTGGTGCAGTGGGTCGCGATTGGTCTGGCTGCTGTGGGCGTCGGCTACCTCACCGTCCGCTATGGATCCCTGCCCTGGATCGGGTTGGTCCTGGCCTTTTCTTTTGGAACCTACGGACTTATTAAAAAACGCGCGTCCCTTGAGGCCCTGGAGGGACAGACGCTGGAAATGGCTCTTCTTCTCATTCCGGCGCTGTTCTTTCTGTTACATCTCGAAGGACAACATGTCGCGGCATTCGGCCACACCGGGCCAGGAACAGTCTTTCTCCTGGCGTTTGGCGGGGTGGTAACGGCGGTGCCCCTTCTCATGTTTGCCGCGGCCGCCAGGCGGATACCCCTGTCGATGATTGGTATTCTCCAATACATCGCGCCTTCCCTCCAGTTTTCCATCGGCGTCTGGGTTTATAACGAAAATTTTTCCACATCCCGCCTTATTGGATTCTGCTTTATCTGGTCCGCTCTTCTGATTTACACCCTGGAGGGTCTCCATCGCCGGCGGAAAACCCGGATTGAATCCCTGATAGAGTTATAGACAAAGTTATAAAAAATCCACGATAAATACGACAATTCCAGAAAAATAAATTTTCCTCTTGACAAGTCAATATATTCGTTTTAATAGAAGTAAATATTGCAACAAATATAAATCATGAAGGATAACTTGCGCTAAAGGAGGCGCGTATGAAAGAAACATTAAACAAGATTTTCAACCCCGCATCCATTGCCATTGTCGGTGCTTCAGAAACTCCCGGGAAGGCAGCGGAACGGCGGACACGAAGTTTGCTTGAAGGGGGCTACGCGGGAGAGGTTTTCCTCATCAACCCGAAGCGCGAAACCCTGTTCGGCAGAAAAACCTATCCGTCACTTGACAAGGTTCCGGGAGAAGTAGATCTGGTCATGGTGGTTATTCCCGCGCCTTTTATCCCGGATGTCATAGAACAATCTGTTCAGAAAAAGGCGAAGGGTGCCGTCATCATTACGGCGGGACTTGGAGAAACAGGAGAAGAGGGGAAAAAGATAGAGGCCCGAATTCTCTCAAGCGCGGAAAAGGGGGGCGTCCGCATTATTGGCCCGAATTGCAGCGGGATGTTCAGCCTGTCCGGGCGTATGAATCTGCTCGGTGTTCCACCCATCGATGCGGGCAATATTTCAATCATTGCCCAGAGCGGAAATATTATTGATTCCCTGACCCATTACGCCAAGGCCCGCGGCCTCGGTTTCAACAAGATTATCAGCGCGGGCAACGCTATCGGGGTCAAGTTTCACGAGTATGTGGAATATCTTGGCAACGACCCGGACACGAACGTTATCTGCATGTATATGGAAGGCATCAAGAACGGGGACCAGCTTGTTCGTACCGCGAGGGCGGTTTCGAGAAAAAAACCGGTTATTGCCCTGAAGGTGGGGCGTTCCGGCGCGGGCGCACGGGCCGCCGCTTCTCATACCGGTTCTCTGGCCGGGGATGACCAGGTGGTTCAGGCGGCCTTTGATCAGGCGGGTATCATCCGCGTTTTTAACGTGGATGAGTTGTTTGATCTCGCGGAATGCTTCAGCAAGCTCCCCATCCCGAAAGGAAACCGGGTGGTCA
>JANTFN010000258.1 GCA_024763435.1 Thermodesulfobacteriota bacterium
CCTTCCGCGGGGGCGCGCAAGACTCGTTCCTCCGTGTAGCCCATGGTATTTCCCGGAATGCCGGTATCCGGTTCGGCGGGCCCCTGAAAAATCACCCGACCGAGGCGATGGCCACGATTGGTCTCAATGACACAGTCCACATCCTCCCCCGCGGTAAAGCCGGGACCAAACCCTATTACAAACGGGGCAATTCCCCGAAAGGTCCCGATATTACGCTTGGCAAGCGTGGCGTCCACCACGACATCAAATACCATCCTGTTCAGAATTTCGAGTGTCGGGTCCACCCTGACCGCGGCATATCCCTTTTCCCAGGCTGTCTCAACCTCCGGAACACTTTCAATCAAAACCGCTCCGACGCCTTCTACTGTCATTTTCTTTTCGAAAACAGCCTCGGAAAAACAGACAGCACGCCGGATAGAAAGCGGTATCGGGATTTCCGTCATCAAGACATGGAAACCAGACCTGCAAAGCCTGTAGGCCGTGCCGCTTGCCATTTCCCCGGCACCTCGGACAAGGATTTTTAAATCGAGGGAGGTCATCGGCCCAGGGGACAAAAAGTATTCAGGCCAAGAAGTTTCGCGGCCCCACTGATCGTGATCCCATAAAAAACAACGGGTTTGTCAGTAATAAAGGCATCGATGGTATCATTAACAAGGGTCGTCCCCGTCGCCAGAATCAGATCGCACCAGGCAATAATCTCCGCGCCTGCCTCGGGGGGTTCAACAAGGATCCCCGATTTTTCCGTTGAAACCTGGTCCGGGTCCCGGTCGCAGATTCGCACCTCACATATCTCGGACGCCGCCTCAAGAAGGCGCGGCTGATGGCCGATCATGCCTATCTTTCGGGGGGCAAAAGGGGCCAGCGCCTCAGGCAGATGACCGGCGCACACCACGGGGTCTTTGTCCTTACAATGGCAGCTTTTGTCGATGATGCCCATCTGGCGAAGAACGGCGTTCACCGTTGCCACGAGAACGGCGCGATGAAAGTTAGAATCCATGGGGAGGGTCAAAACATCTTCAAGGGTTCCCGTGAAGTCCCCCGTATGATCGGAGTAGGCCTGTCCCTCCGCGCCCCTGAAGCGGGACGCCATCATCCGTTCTTTCCCTTTCAGGAGGGGGTAATCATTATGCTCCGGATGCCCGATGGCCTCTTCCGCAGTCAGGGGCCGCGCGATCACGGAAACCGGCTCTTTTTCTATTTGATAAGGCGCAATTGTTTCCCTGAATTTCACCGCCATTTTTTCGAGGAGATTACCCACGTATCACGCCCCCTTCCCAAAAGGGCACACGGGGTAGGTGCAGACCCTGCAATTCAGGCAGAGGCCGCCATGCCCCAGAGCGACAATATCCTCCCGGGTGATGGGGTCATCCGCCATGGCCCTTGGAAGAAATATATCCAGCACCGTTGCCTTGAAATAAAAGATCGCCGCCGGGATACCGAGAACCGGCATACCCTTCAGGGTGGCACAGGCAAACATGGCCCCGGGAAGGATAGGAGACCCGTAGGAAATAAGTTCCGCCCCGCTTTTCCGGATACCCTCGAGTGTAACATCGTCGGGGTCCACCGAGAGCCCGCCGGTCGTAATCACGATTTCACATCCCCCCGCCGCCATTTTCACGATGGTTTCTCCGATAACCGCGGCATCGTCAGGACACACGGCGTGGTCCGTCAATGTTCCCCCGAGGGCGGTAATTTTAGGGGATAAAATATCCCGGGAGCTGTCAGGAATCCTCCCGGAAAAAACCTCTTCTCCCGTCACAATGACACCAACCTTTTTTCGGACAAAGGGAAGAAGCCGCAGCAGGGGGCCGTCTCGCTTTACAACCTCAAGCGTCCTGTTAAAACGCACCTCGTCCATAGCAACGGGGATGATGCGGGTCGCGGCAACAGTCATTCCCGCCGCGCAAACGGTATGCTGATGCAGCGTGGAGCAGATGATATCTCCCGTTTCATTAATCGTATTCAGCAGCGGCAGATTAATTTTTAAAAGGCCCTGGAATCTCGCCTTGAGGTTAATCCTGCCTTCACCGGGGCCCTGACGTTCAAATGCCTCCCCGCCATAGGCCTGGGACAGGGCAACCGCGGCATCGTCTTCGTGGATATACCCCTTCTCCGGATCCAGCACATAGACATGGGCCTTCCCCATATCTTTCAACATCGGGATATCTTCCGCACTGAGGATATGCCCCCGTTTAAAAGCCGCGCCCTTGACCTTTCCGGGAATAATCCGGGTCATATCGTTCGCGAGGGGTTTCCCAATCGCCTCTTCAAGTTTTAGTTTTTTCATCATGCCTTCCTCTTACAGCCTTTTTATTTATTTTTCCGTTCCGTCCACCCTGCACGGGATAACCACTTTCTTAACGGCACGGCCCAGACGCTGTGTCCCGCCCCCTTCACTCACGATTTTCAGAACCCTTTCCGGGGCAACAATTTTCATCCCCGCCAGCAGGGTTACCCCGTATATTTTCATGATTTCGGGAGCCAATGGTGTGCTTGGCCCGAGCAGAATAACCTCTCTCGCCTGTGCGGTATATGGAATAACGTCTTCAAAGGTATGATTGATAAGGGTCGTCGCGGAAAGAATGGCAACCGAACATCCGGGAAGCCTGTCCGGGATCTGCTCCGGCGGGAACAGACCCTTCCCCCGCGCGAGATTCCTCTCAAAGATTGAAAGACCGCACCCCGTGTCACGGATCGCCTTGATAAGGGGCGCAAAAAATCCCACCATCCCGACTTCGTCCCCCGAGGTAAGGTGAATCATGGCGAGAAAATCGCCCTCCGGTGCTTCCCTGATTTCCTTCTGCCTGACCGCATTAAAGGTCGCAAGAGCCAGGGAAGAAGTGATAACATCCCCCTGCGCCATCCAGCTTATCAATTCCGCGGCCGGTTTCCCGGTCAGGTCTCCC
>JANTFN010000259.1 GCA_024763435.1 Thermodesulfobacteriota bacterium
GTCGTTCAGCGTTTTCTCAAGTGCCATGACATACGCCTTGATTTCCAGCCCGGCCTTCTCATCGGCAGCCTTCTTCATCTCTTCCAGAAGCGCCGGAAGTTGCCGTTCCCTTAATTCCCTCACATCACGGTCAAACATGTCGATAAGCCGTTTTGCCTCCGCTTCAAAGAAATACCCATTATCGCGCTTCTCCGTATAAATAGCCGCTTGCTGTTTCCTGAACAGCGCAATCTTCTCTTCCAGGTCCTTGAGGGGTGTGGCGATGGCCTTCTGTTCTATCTTCAGGGAAACCTCTTCATCGCCGAGGAGTTTTTGCGCCCCTTTAAGGATAGAGGTTAAAAATACCTTGCCTTTTTCCTTTGTTAGAAAATCATTAAGGGTTTCCTCAAACTCAGGCAGGAAGCTTTCGTGAAGCATCCCGCCATCTCTCTGGATTTTTCCCAGCAGGGCCTTTTTGGCAGAGAGGGGATAAATTGCTACGGAATCCCCCCCGATTGCCTCCCGGATGACCTGTTTCGAGAAGGCCATTGATTCCTCACGCTCCGCCTCATCGAGATAATCCACCTTGTTCTGGATAAAGAAAATTTTTTCGACAAACTTCCGAATGTCCTTTAAAAAGGCCAGTTCCGCCTCGCTGATGGGTGGATCGCCCGCCAGTAGAAAAAGGGCGGCATCAACGTGGGGGAGAAAATCGTAGGTCATCTCCGTGTTGTTGGCAAAGATAGAACCCACCCCGGGGGTATCAATAATGTGAACCCCCTGCTTCAAATATTCCGAGGGATAGGCAATTTCGACACGGGCAACCTGTTTCCCGTTTTTCGGGTTTCCCTTTTCCGTGACGTAATCAGGCAGGGTTTCCCTGTCAATCTCTTTTCGCGTACCATCTTTAAAGCGGACTTTGACGGTCTGCCGTTCGCCATAGTGAAGGACGGTGACGATAGAAGTCAGGGGAACAATGGCGGTTGGGAGAAGTTTATCCCCGATGAGACTGTTAATAAAAGTGCTTTTCCCGCGCTTAAACTGTCCCAGAACCACAAGATAAAACCGATTGTCCATAAATTTTCGGTGAATCTGCTCCAGCGCCGGCAACAGGATCGGATTCCGGCCTTCCATAGCGTAACGGAGCAGGCGCTCAAAAATTGCGTTTGCCTTTTCGTGATAAGCGGTGTAAACATCTAACATCATTTTCTCCTGTAAAAATCCCATTATCGGCCGAGTGAGGTCATAAAAAATCCCCACCCAGGAACAGGATGGGGCAGGATTCTCTTGACGCCTCCCCCTTTCGGGTAGAAGTCATCAGCCCGCAAAGGCGTTTAAGGCAGACTTCATTGCCTTAAAATCAGCATGAAAATAGATAAAACTTCTTAAAATGTCAAGGCATCACACAAACCCAAAAACCACGGCATAGATTCTTTTACCCGCTATTTTATCAAACGAGACTCACTATGTTTTCATGGGAACGATATTTAGCTCTTTCTTCTCCTTTTTCAATGAATTTCGGTTTTTTCTTAAAACAGGGCTTTACATTCCTTGAATGCTCCTTTATAATTCTACACAGTAAAATTATGTTCCGTAGAGCAGAACTATGAAGAGCAAAAATACATCTCCATATTCACTTCCCCAGCACGTCGTGGTTGAGGAAGAAGTATTGCGCGATGGCCTTCAAAACGAAAATCGGCTCTTCTCGACGGAAGAAAAACTTTCCCTTATTCAGTCTCTTCTCGCATCGGGAATCAAAAGAATTCAAGTAGGCTCATTCGTTCATCCGAAATGGGTTCCCCAGATGGCTAATACCGATGAAGTTTTCGAAAAACTCCCCAATGTTCCGGGTGCGACCTTTACCGCTCTGATCCTGAATCGGAAAGGTCTGGAACGAGCCCTTGCTTGTGGGGTAAAGCATCTCAGTATGTCCGTTTCAGCCAGCGAAACCCACAGCCGGAAAAACACGAACTGTTCCACGAAAGAGGCGTGGACTCGCATTGAATCCCTTATTCGCCTCGCCAGGGATCACGGGATCACGGTTCGGGCCGGCGTCATGACAGCCTTTGGATGTGCCTATGAAGGGCTTGTCCCTCCCGAGAGGATTTTTCGGTTGGTGGAACGATACACCGCTCTGGGGGTGGACGAAATCAACCTGGCCGATACCGCCGGTCTAGGAAATCCTAGGCTCGTCTTCGAGATTGTGCGGGATGTTAAAAGAATCGCCGGAACCATCCCCATTTCTCTCCATCTCCACGACACTCGGGGCATGGGACTTGCGAACATGCTGAGTGGGCTTGTGGCCGGTGCTACCATTTTTGACACTTGCGTCGGCGGGCTGGGCGGATGCCCGTTCATCCCGAATGCCGCCGGGAACATCGCGACAGAAGACGCTACTTTCATGGCCAACGAGATGGGAATTGATACCGGTATTGATATCCCAGCTATTTGTACCCTGACGCATACCCTGGAGAAAATTTTGAACCGGAAGCTCCAAAGTCGATTAGCGGGTCTTCCATCTTCAACCTGCAACCTGGAGGCTAGCGTATGAGCCGGCAAAACAGCGAAATCATCGCCGTTTCCCGGGCGCTGCAACTCCTCAACACCTTTTCCTTCGAGAAAAACAGCTTCACCCTGACTGAGCTCAGTCAGCGCTTGGGATTCTACAAGAGTACAGTTCACAGGCTCGTAAAAACCCTGGAGAAATGGGAGTATCTCCGTAAAGAAGGAAATCAGATCACTTTGGGACCCCAGGTTTTTATTCTGGGAGAAATCTACTACCATTCCCTCGATCTGGCCCACCTTTCGGAACCTATCCTGAAAGAAATTTCCGATGAAAGTGGCGAAACCGCTGCTATTTATATTCGGGACGGACTGCATCGCCTTTGCTTGAGTCGAATCCAGAGCCCGCAGCATA
>JANTFN010000260.1 GCA_024763435.1 Thermodesulfobacteriota bacterium
CTGCGGGTTTGTGTGGATGAGAGCCGAGCGCCCGTGCAGGTGTTGTTACGCGTATTCCTTTCGGCGATCTCTCCTTCATCGTTGACAACAACGGTAATCGGAGCAACGGCACGGTTGTGATGCACATTATCATCAATGTCAAATCCGGCACCCTTGGTCTCACCTTCTCGAAGGCCGTGAATCCAAACGTGCACGTATCCCTCAAACACAACACGGATCAAATCGGATGTGCTTTTGTCACCGATGTTCTTTATCTTTGCATGGATGCTGATATTTCCTGTGGCGGGATGCCGTGTAAGGCTTACCTCCGTAATAATGAAATCCACTTTTCTTTTGTGGGGCCGCCAGTGCGGGTCGTGGGACTCGGCGCTCTGGCTGAGATGTTGTTCAGAATTCGCCGGATTGGTTTGCTCAACCTTTTGTTTTGAATTGTCAGTTTTTTTCTGCGCGCTTTGAGCCACGGGGACAGCAATGAAAGTCACAAGGGCTGTAACGATTAAAAACCTTGCAAATTGTTTCATGATAAATCCTCCTTTTCCATGGTTTAAATGTTGAATTTTCTTGCCTCTTTATCAGTAAGTGTCCAAAACAGCCAAAAAGTTCATTTGTGTGAAAAAATATTTTTGATTCGGCTTGAAATTTTTTTATACATGAGCCACGCATGATTTGTCCCTTATGCTTCAATACAATAAGAAAAGCACGTAAGAGATTAAGAACTTCTTCAAATCTCATTTGATTTCATACTATTTATTCATCGGGAAGGTCAAGGTTCTTTCCGAAAAAACGCGTAAGGGACGATTCGTTTGCGTATGAGTTCAGAAGGAAAGGGAACAGGGGAAAGTTATTTGATCGAGCGGATAATATATAACCCAAACAGGGTCTGCAGTCTATTTTCTAAGGCTGCAGACCCTTCAGGTTTTTTGTTCGTTATCGGCCGGATGATGTAGGGGTTTCACACATGTAAACACCATTGTGGGTGACATTGAAGTGACAGGCGTTGTTGCCCGGGTCATCGCTATGGAGGCCGTCTCTCAAACCTTCGATCTGGACATAAATGCCATGTGTCCTTTTCAACCCGATACGGTGGCTTGATGCGTTTCCCTCGCTCTCGGCTGCCAGGGAAGAAGTTATGCGATGTTCCCAGCGGTCACGGCTGCCCAGAACGTCCGAGTAGGTGCCAATTATAATTGTGCCGGTACTTCGGTCCGGACCGTTGTTCCGGACGATAGGCACTACATCAAAATGGGGATGTTCTACTCCCCAAGTTGTGTTGACACCGTAATTGGAAACCCGGATACCGGCGATACTGAGGTCGTAATTGTCCACGCGACTGATGGTGAAGGCATTGTTGGCGGTTGTTTCGTTGTGGTATTCATTCTCTACCCGGGCATCAAGCACGGCATTTTCCGGGTTCCCGAAGGGTTCAAGGGCAGTGAAGGGAATGGTAATCCGAATGAGGGTGTTGCCCCAGCCATTCAGGGTAAAGGGAACGTGCCTGGTGCCATTCAGAAGGGTCAAGGTTCCGCTCCGGCCAAAATTATTTCCCCTGATATCCAGGTGGTCTCCTTCACCAATTTCCGTGCTGGAGAAAGAGGTGATTCTCGGGGTGATAGGCTCGATCCTGATTGGGACACTCGGCCCTTCATGGCCGTTGTAATGGTACCCCCGGTATTCCTCCATTGCCTCCTCGCCTTCCGTGCTCGACGGCGGGGTCACCCGGTCAGGAACGCGGGCCGGATAGACTATGAGCGTGGCCGTCATGGGAGATCCGTGGATATGACTGGCGAAATGGCGGGGGACCTCTGCCACGATCCTGGTTTCCGACCAATCAAAGGTATCCAGGTTTACCGGAACCGCGAACGCGGGGCAAAGGACGCGTACCTGTCCCCTGCGATACCCGAAGTCGTTTCCCGTGATGGTTATCCGGGTTCCCGGATAGATGGGAGAGCTCACACGGGTGATTCTCGCCGGAAATCGCAGAATTCGGTCGCTGGCACTGCCGCCTGAGACGCTCGATGTTCCAAGGGAGATACCACCTCCCTTGGCAGCGCCGCCATTTTTGGGCATTATCCTCATGGGAACAGGTTTCCCGGATCTTTTGGCCGACCCGGCGGGAATTCCTCTGTCACTCTTGATCAACTTATTGGTGGGCGCTGCCAAAACCGCGCTCTTTCCTCTTCCCGGAACATGGCTGAAAGAAATCTGGACGCGTCTGAGGTCACCAACCATATAAGGGGTGAGATAAATAACCGTGTTTCCCGGGGTCAATTTGCCATTTCTATCTACCCTGGAAAGCCGCCAGCGATAGTGTTCGCCCTCGCTTCGCAGGTCAAGGAAGCCTTGATTGTAATCCTTAACGGTGAGACTTCCCTTCCCACTGTTTTTGATTTCGACGCAGACGTGAAGATGACCTTCAGATTTCTTGAGATAGAGCTTCTCCACGGTCAGAAAGGGCCTGCCCTTGTGGGTCAGGGACGTGGCCCCGATGCCGGGTGCGGTACCTTTTTTGTTCCCTTTTGCTTTTTGGGCCGCCCTGTCCGCTTCGGCCTTCTTGGCGAAAAACCGGCCGTTTTTCTTTTCACAGGCCGATTTTCTCAGGTGATTGACGGTTCCTTTCAGCAGGCACCAGCCTAACGGATCGCAGGTGTCCCTGGCCGCCTTTTTGTCTTTGAAGAATTTTCCCTTCCTGTTAAGACAATCTCCCTTTGTCATGGGAAAGAGCTTGCCCTTCAGGCAGCAAAACCCTTCCTGATGGAGATCGCAGTAGGTCGATGCAGCTTTCTTGTCCTTGAAGAAGTGGCCTTTCTTTTCCAGGCAGTCCCCTTTCTTCATGGAAAAGAGCTTGCCGTCCAGGCAGCAGTACCCGGTGATCTGGGCGTCACA
>JANTFN010000261.1 GCA_024763435.1 Thermodesulfobacteriota bacterium
AGAAGTCTATGGTTTTATAGAAGGATTTGTGTATAATAAACAAAAATCATCCCGGGAAAAAGGGGGAAAAAGGGTGAAAAATGTCTGATCAGGTTTTTATTTTTGACACCACATTACGGGACGGGGAACAGTCGCCTGGAGCAACGATGAATATCCAGGAAAAACTCCGTATAGCAAAACAACTGGAGCGCATGGGGGTGGACGTCATCGAAGCGGGGTTTCCCGTCTCATCGGAAGGGGATTATGAATCTGTCCGGGCTATCGCGAAGGCGCTGGAAAACTGTATCGTGGCCGGGCTTGCAAGGACGGGACGGGAGGATATTGACCGGGCATGGAACGCGATAAGGCCCGCGAAATACCCGAGAATTCACACGTTTATTGCGACCTCTGATATCCATCTGAAATACAAGCTGAAGAAGACACAAGAGGAGGTCCTGCGGGATATTGCCGACGCAGTGGCTTACGCGAAGAAATTGACCGATGATGTGGAGTTTTCAGCGGAGGATGCCACGCGGACCGACCTGCCTTTTTTGTGTGAGGTTGCCAGAACGGCGCTCAAGGCCGGGGCGACAACCATCAACATTCCCGATACCGTCGGGTACACGGCCCCCACGGAATACGCGCATATCATGGATACCATTCGAAAAGAAGTCAAAGGAATTGATAAAATTGTTTTGAGCGTTCACTGTCACAATGATCTTGGGCTTGCAACATCCAATTCCGTCATGGCCATTCAGTATGGCGCCCGGCAGGTGGAATGCACCATCAACGGGATCGGGGAACGCGCCGGAAACACGGCGATGGAAGAGGTGGTCATGGCGATACGGACCCGTCCGGACTTGTTCCCCTATTTTACAAAAATAGACACGAAGATGATTTATCCTACCAGCCGCCTCGTTTCACAGATTACGGGGATGAAGGTGCAGCCGAACAAGGCTATTGTGGGCGCCAATGCCTTCGCTCATGAAGCGGGAATTCATCAGGACGGGGTTTTGAAGGAAAAACTGACCTATGAAATCATGACGCCTGAATCGGTTGGCATTACAAAAAGTTCTCTCGTAATGGGAAAACATTCCGGACGGCATGCCTTCCGAGACCGGGTGAAGGCGCTGGGGTTTGATTTGAACACAGACCAGATCCAAAAGGCCTTTGATCTTTTCAAGGGGCTTGCCGACAGGAAAAAGACCGTATTCGACGAGGATATTGTGGCCATCATCATGCACGAGGTTTTGCGTATTCCTTATCGGTATCGCCTGAATTACCTCAATGTCGTGAGTGGGACATCGGCGATTCCCACGGCTATGGTCAAAATGGAGATTGACGGGGAGCAGGTGCGGGATGTTGATTTCGGAGATGGTCCTGTTGACGCCGCCATGAAGACTATCCGAAAGATGACACATTCGAAAAGCAAGCTGATGAAGTTTGCCATCAACGCCATTACAGGCGGGACAGATGCCCAGGGAGAGGTAACCGTCTATGTCCAGGAAGACGGTATCTCCGTTGTGGGGCAGGGCGCCCATACCGATATTATCGTAGCGAGCGCCAAAGCCTACATCAATGCCCTCAATAAACTGGAATATCAGAAGACGAAACAAAAGGGGAAAACCATGAAACCCAATTATACCGATGAGTCCCGCTAATGGGCAGGACAATAACAGAAAAAATATTAAGCGCGCACTGTGATCATGCGGATGTGGCGCCGGGAGAAATTGTTCAGTGCGATGTGGATTTTGCCCTGGGAAACGATGTCACGTCTCCCCTTGCTATCGAAGGGTTTGAGGCCCTCGGTTTAACAGAGGTATTTGACCGGGACCGAATCGCGCTTGTCCCGGACCACTTTGTCCCAAATAAGGATATCGCGGCCGCGGAGCAGGTGGCCATCATGCGCGCCTTCGCGAAAAAGTACCATATCACTCACTATTTTGAAGTTGGGCAGATGGGAATCGAACACGCCCTCCTTCCCGAAAAAGGGCTGGTTACCGCCGGCGATGTGGTGATCGGTGCCGACAGCCATACCTGTACGTATGGGGCGCTTGGGGCCTTCGCGGCAGGGGTTGGCAGTACGGACCTCGCGGCTGTCATGGCGACGGGTCGATGCTGGTTTCGCGTACCGGAAACGATGCGGTTTGTCTATTATGGTGAAAGGCAGCCGTGGGTGTCTGGTAAGGATTTAATTCTGCATACCATCGGGGATATCGGCGTGGACGGTGCCCGCTACCGTGCCATGGAGTTTAGCGGCGAGGCCATTACGCACCTGTCCATGGAAGGGCGTTTGACCATGGCGAACATGGCGATCGAAGCCGGCGCGAAAAATGGAATTTTTGAAGTGGACGATGTTGCCATGGCCTATATGGCCGGAAGAATGAAGCGTCCCCCTGTTGCCTATAAATCGGACTCGGATGCCGTGTTTGTAGAAGTCCGGGAATACGACGTGAGCCAGATTAGTCCCCAGATAGCCTTTCCCTCCCTTCCCGGAAACACCCGTCCTGTTGAAGAAGCGGCGGGGATTTCTCTTGACCAGGTTGTTATCGGGTCCTGCACCAATGGGAGGGTGGAGGACCTTCGGGTGGCTGCCGGTATTCTAAAGGGGAAAAAGGTGCACCCGGAAATTCGCCTGATTGTTTTTCCCGCCACGCAGGCGATCTATCTTCAGGCCCTGCGGGAAGGGTTGATTGAAATATTTGTAGAGGCTGGCGCGGCGGTGAGTACGCCGACCTGCGGGCCTTGTCTGGGGGGGCACATGGGAATCCTGGCAAAGGGAGAACGCGCCCTCGCAACCACCAACCGGAATTTTCCGGGAAGAATGGGGCATCTCGGAAGTGAGGTTTATCTCGCCTCTCCTGCTGTCGCGGCGGCAAGCGCGGTGACGGGAGAAATTACACA
>JANTFN010000262.1 GCA_024763435.1 Thermodesulfobacteriota bacterium
TACTTGCAATTTTAAAACAGATACGGTATGAGATAGCGGCTTTACTAAACAAATAAAAAGGAAAGGAAAAAAGTATGTTCCGGGATCTAAAGCTTCGTTTTGGAATTATCATTCTTCTGACAATCGGGGCGCTCTTCGCGCTCGTTCCCTCTGTTTCAAACAACATCCCCGACTGGTGGAAAAACTCTATCCACAAGGTTAAACTCGGACTGGACCTTCAGGGCGGGATGCACCTTATGCTGGAAGTTCAAGCCGAAAAGGCCGTTGAAAGCTATCTGCAGCGCACAAAAAGCGATGTTGAGGCTTTTTTGAAAACCAAGGGTATTCTTGTCGTTGCCGCTTCGCGGGAAAAACTTGCTATTCATATTAAATTTGTCGAGGCCGCTGATAAAAAATCTGTTGCCACCCTGGTAACGGAACGCTATCCGGACCTGAAAATCCTCAAAAACTCCCATAAAGAGGGCCACGGCGAACTTGTCCTGACCCTTTCAGGAAAAAGAATGGCGGCGATGGAAAGGGCCGCGGTCGATCAGGCCCTTGAAACCATTCGGAACAGAATTGATCAATTTGGCGTGACAGAGCCGGATATCAGCCGGCAGGGCGAGAATCGAATCCTGGTACAGCTTCCCGGCGTCAAAAATCCCCAGCGGGCGATTGAATTAATCGGGAAGACCGCCATGCTGGAATTCAAGCTGGTGGACGAAGACAATAACCTCGAAGACGCCCTCAAAGGCAGCATTCCCCCGGGGGACGAAATCCTTTATCAGCGAATCGTAGATCCGGACAGCGGCGCCGTTACACGAAAGCCTTATCTCCTGAAAAAGAAAATCCTGATGACGGGAGATGTCCTCAAAGACGCCCAGGTACGGATCAACACACAGTACGGCGAACCCTATGTTTCTATCACCTTTGACGCCCGCGGCGCCGATATGTTTGAGAAAATAACAGGCGAAAACGTCAAGAAACGTCTTGCCATTATTCTGGACAACAATGTCTATTCCGCGCCCGTCATTCAGGAGCGGATCGCGGGTGGACGTGCGCAGATCACGGGGCGTTTCACCACTCAGGAGGCCCACGACCTTGCGATTGTCCTCCGCGCAGGTGCCTTGCCTGCCCCTGTTGATATCCTGGAAAAAAGAACCGTGGGGCCCACGTTAGGACAGGATTCCATCCGTCAGGGGCTTTACTCCGTCCTCATCGGTGGTCTGCTGGTTGTCCTGTTCATGGTATTTTACTATAAACTCTCCGGAGTTGTGGCAGATCTCGCCCTCTTTTTGAACGTCATTTTTATTCTTGCAGTCCTGGCCGCCTTCAGGGGTACCCTGACTCTTCCCGGTATTGCCGGCATTGTTCTGACAATTGGTATGGCGGTTGACGCCAATGTCCTTATATTTGAAAGAATCAGGGAGGAACTCTGGGTTGGGAAAACCCCGCGTGCCGCTATGGAAGCAGGATTTTCAAAGGCCTTTATAACCATTCTTGACGCCAACGTTACGACGCTGATTGCCGCGGTTGTCCTGTTCCAGTTCGGGACCGGACCTATCAAGGGATTTGCCGTAACACTGAGCATTGGTATCGTGAGCAGCATGTTCACGGCCATCATTGTCAGCCGTGCCGTATTTGATCTCGCTTTTGAAAAACGCAGAATCAAAACCCTAAGTATTTAGAAAGGAAATCGCATGCAATTTTTCAAACAAAACACCCACATCCCCTTTGTCCGTTACCGCTATATCGCCATGTCGATATCACTCGTCCTGATCCTGGCGGGTATCATATCGCTTATTATTCATGGGGGACCCAATTACGGTATTGATTTCCGGGGGGGCACACTTGTCCAAGTTAAAATACACAAGCCTACCGATATTTCTCATATCCGGGAATCCCTGAAGGGCCTGAAGCTGGGTGAGGTTGTCATCCAAAGCATCGGGGCACAGGCCCAGAGTGAATATCTCATCCGAATTGAAAAAAGTTCCACCTCCCTGAAGGGTATCTCGGAACAGGTTAAGGGGCGCCTTATCGCGCGGTTTGGTGAAAAAAACGTTGAAATCAGAAGGGTTGAGATGGTCGGTCCGAAAGTTGGCAAGGACCTGAGACGCAAGGGGCTCTGGGCCATTTTGTTTTCCCTGATTGCGATTCTTATTTACATCACCTGGCGGTTTGAGTTCTGGTTTGCCATTGGCGCTATTGTCGCCCTGGCCCATGATGTCCTTATCACCGTTGGCGTTTTTTCCATCACGAATAAACAGGTCAATCTTGCTATTGTCGCCGCGGTTCTAACGATTATCGGGTATTCCCTCAACGATACCATTGTCGTTTATGACCGTATTCGTGAAAATATGAAGAAACTTCAAAAAATATCCTTCAGCGATATGGTTAATCAGAGCATCAACGAAACCCTCAGCCGAACCATACTGACCTCCCTCACCACCCTGATAACGGTCGTCATCCTTTTTCTCCTGGGCGGAGAGGTTATCCGAAACTTCGCCTTTGCCCTGATTGTGGGTGTTGTTGTCGGGACCTACTCCTCTATTTACATTGCAAGCCCGGTTGTCTTATTCTTTGAACCTTTTGGTGGGAATAAACGCTCCTCTCGCTCCGCAAAGCCGATCAGAAAAAAACCAGCGTCATCCGCCAGCACCCCTGAAGTAACGGCGCCCAAACCCCCTCGAAAAAAGAAAAAAACCGCCACGTCTAAAAAGAAGCGGAAAAAATAGGTTTCAGTCTTTTGCTTGCCTCTGTTCTTGGATGGGTAGGAATTTTCTTTTTTATCCTCATTCTTGTCGTAGGTCTTTTGGCACTGGTTTTTGGAATTCCCGGAACATGGATTATCCTGGCAGATGCCGCTTTTTATGGTTGGATCACGCATTTCAGGACCGTG
>JANTFN010000263.1 GCA_024763435.1 Thermodesulfobacteriota bacterium
CACGATAATATCGAAGGGGGTAAACAGGAGATAAATCTTAAACTGACACCGCGCGGGAAGGCCCTGGGGCTCGATATGCTTGACCTGGGACTCCAGGTTCGCGGGGCCTTTTACGGGACCGAGGCCGTTAGAATTCAACGGGGGAAGGACGATGTGCGCATTATGGTACGGTATCCCGTTAGGGAAAGGCAATCGATTGCCGACCTGACCCAGATGAAGATAAGAACGTCGCACGGGGCAAGGCTTCCCCTCTCAAAGGTTGCTACCTGGACGATACGTCCGGGATATTCAGTCATTACGCGTTCTGACAGGCGGCGGGTGGTGGATATTCAGGCGGACGTTTCGCGCGATGTGGCCAATGCGGATGAAATCATCAAGGAATTACAGGGTGATTTTCTGGAACACCTCAAGGGGGATTATCCGGGGTTGAACTACTCTCTCGAAGGCGAGGAAAAGGAGCGCCGGGATTCCATGCGAAGCATGATGTACGGGTTTTTAATTGCCCTGTTTCTTATCTTTGTCCTTCTGGCTATTCCCTTCAATTCCTATATCCAGCCCCTGGTTATCATGGCGGCCATACCCTTTGGGATGATCGGAGCTGTGCTGGGTCACCTGCTTCTGGGGTATAATCTCAGCATTGTCAGTTTTTTTGGAATTGTGGCGCTGGCGGGCGTTCTGGTCAACGACTCCCTTGTGCTTCTCGATGCCATCAATAAACAAGTGGCAGCGGGTGCCGAAAACAAGCTGGAGGCCATCATCGCGGCCTCAAAATCAAGATTCCGACCCGTGATTCTTACGTCCGTGACCACCTTTGGCGGGCTGCTTCCCATGATTACCGAGACATCCATGCAGGCACGGGTGCTGATCCCTATGGCGATTTCCCTGGGGTTTGGTGTTTTGTTTGCCACGGGAATTACATTGATTTTGATTCCCGCGCTCTATATGATGATTTCAAATGAAGGTGAACTGATGAAAGAACCGGTTTGAAAAGGAACATTTTATGCGAGAGACCTATGCGTATGAATTACATGAATTATGCGATGTAATTAGCTATAATTTTAAAGATATTTCTGTTTTATTACAAGCCATAACGCACAGTTCGTTCAGTTATGAAACATCTGGAAGTGTTAGCGGAAGCAACGAAGTCCTGGAGTTTCTGGGAGATGCCGTTTTGAACCTCTCGGTTGCTTCATATCTCGTTGAGCGCTTCCCGGAAAGGAACGAAGGAGATTTATCCAAGATGCGCGCGGAACTGGTAAACGAACACACCCTTGCGCAAATCGCGAAACATATCGGGCTGGACGGCAGACTGCTGATTGGGAAAAGCGCGAAGGCTGAAGACGGCGAAATCCCGCGATCCATCCTTGCCGATGGGGTGGAAGCGCTGATAGGGGCGGTGTTTCATGACGGGGGTTATCAGGTGGCCTCTGAGCTGGCAATACGCCTGCTCGAGCCTTTTTTAAGGGATAACGCCTTTGAAAAAGGGACCGATTACAAAACCCGGCTTCAGGAATATACACAGAAGATTCACAAGGCCCTGCCCGAGTATCACATGGATGGCGCCACAGGCCCCGAACATCAGCGAATTTTTGAGAGTTCTGTCTGGATTAAAGGCAAAAAAATGGGAACGGGGAAGGGATGTCCCATCAAGGCCTCTGAACAGGAAGCGGCCCGGCAGGCCCTGGAAAAGCTGGAACAGGCGACCTGAGGAAGCCAGGGATAGGCCGGCAATGAAAAAAATCGAATATAAGAGGCGATGGGTAAAAATGAAATGCAGAGCTGAGGGCTGAATAAAATACGCCTTTAAGGCCACGCGCAACTTCAAACGCAACCCAGTTACGTGAATTAAGCCATGACAGCAAAACACTGGATTTTCCCCGTATTTCTCCCGAATCTCGGGTGTCCCCACCGCTGCACCTTCTGTGACCAGTACGCGGTGACAGGCGAAAAAGTGCCGTTCCCGGAGATACAAACCCTTAACGCGCTTTTCGAGAAAGTCAGGTTTTCAAAGAGACATGCAGGCGATGCCACGCTGGACCGTCAGATTGCCTTTTACGGCGGTAATTTTTCCGGCCTGAACAGACAGATCCAAAAACGCTTTCTCGATTGGGCGGCCGAAAAGGTGCATCAGGGACTTGTCCGTTCCATCCGTTTTTCCACCCGCCCCGACGCCCTGGACGATGAAGAAATCCTTTTTCTGAAAAATTATCCGATTCAAACGGTTGAAGTTGGTGTCCAATCCCTGAGCGACACAGTATTGCGGGCCACTCAGCGGGGGCACATGGCGGAGGACTGCGAAAGGGCAGTATCCAAAGTTGTTTCAACCGGATGGGATGCCGGGGTTCAGCTCATGCCGGGGCTTTCCGGAGAGACACAGGAAGGCTTTTTAAGGGGCGTAGAGACCGTAACAGGCTGGGGAATCCGCTATGCCCGCCTGTATCCCGCTGTTGTCCTGAAAGGGACAGACCTTGAGGCCGATTACAGGAAGGGTCTTTTCACCCCTCTGTCCATTGAAGAGGCGGTTTCGTGGTGCGTGCGGGCCCTGGAGATCTTCGAGGCGAAGGGTGTGGAAGTGATCCGGACGGGGCTTCCGGCCTCGAATCGCCTGAAGGCGTCAGTCGTGGCAGGCCCGTATCATCCCGCCTTTGGGTTTCTCGTCCAGTCCTTTCGCCTTCATAAAAAGATACGCGTCATGCTTCACCATTTGCCTGAAAAGTCTCAGTCTCCATCAGTTCAGGTTCACCTCTCACCCGCGGATCTGCCCCTCCTGATGGGAGACCGGCGACAGGCATGGCAGGCCCTGAAGACAGATTTTCCGGGTAAAGAGTTTGCCTACTGCCTCAACTCCGATTTTACAAGGGGGAC
>JANTFN010000264.1 GCA_024763435.1 Thermodesulfobacteriota bacterium
TGGATCACCTCGGCGCCATGCATCATAGCCTGTGAGAGCTTGCCAAGGGCGATCTTCCCCTCGGGAATCAGGACATAGGCCTTCATGCCGCATTTTGCCGCGTAGGCCGCGGCGGCCGCGGAGGTATTCCCCGTCGAGGCACAGATAACAGCCTTCGCGCCGTCTTCCCGGGCCTTTGAGATAGCCATCGTCATCCCGCGGTCCTTGAAAGACCCGGTAGGGTTGACCCCCTCGAATTTCAGGTACAACCTGATATTCAGGTCAAGTTTTTCAGCGAGGCGTTTCGCTGGAATCAGCGGGGTATTTCCCTCCAGCAGGGTAACAATATTTTTTTCATTCTCCAGCGGAAGATAATCCCAGTAATGTTTAACAACCCCTTCCCAGTGCATTTTTGATCCCCTCTATTTCAAGTCCATTTCTATATGCAGCGCCAGTGTGGGGCGCCTGATAATTTCCAGGTCATCAATAATCCGGAGCGCGTTGTGAATCTGCCGCTGCGTTGTTTCATGGGTGACCATCACAATAGCGACCGGCTCCTGTTTTTCTCCCTTCTGGATAACGGAGGAAAGGCTGATGCCGTTTTCTCCGAGAATGCCTGAAATCCGGGACAGGACCCCCGGCTGATCCGCTGTCATCATGCGGAGATAAAAAATTCCCTTCACTTCCTCGCTGTCTTTCAGAACCGCCGGCTGAAAAGACGAAAGCGGGAAGCCAAGCGGGGGGATGTCATAGGCTTCGCCCTTGGTCAGCTGCCGTGCGATGGCGATAATATCTCCCACGACCGCGCTCCCTGTCGGACGCCTGCCGGCGCCCTTGCCGTAATAAAGGGTGCTGCCCACAAAATCTCCCATAACGTGAACGGCATTGTAAACCCCGTTGACCTTCGCGAGCAGATGCGTTTCCGGAATCATAACCGGCTCGACCCTGATCTCCAGTTCCCCCGCCTGCCATTGGGAAATGGCCAGCAGTTTAATGACAAGCCCAAGTTCTCGGGCGTGTTTGACATCGAGCTGTTCGATTTCCGTAATGCCCATCGTGGAAATCTTGTCGAAGGGGATTTTGACCCCGAAGGCCATACTGCTTAAAATGGCGATTTTATGGGCGGCATCAATGCCTTTGACATCAAAGCTGGGATCGGCTTCCGCGTATCCTTTCTGCTGGGCCTCCTTCAGGACCTCCTCGAAAGCCAACTCTTCGAGGGTCATCCGGCTCAGGATATAATTTGCCGTCCCGTTCAGAATACCGTGGATAGAGTTGAGATTGTTGGTGCAGAGGCCTTCCCGGATACTTCTCAGGACAGGAATACCCCCGCCGACGCTTGCCTCAAAACCAATGGACACCCCGTTTTTATCCGCCGTTTCAAAGAGTTCCCAGCCCTGTGTCGCGAGCAGCGCCTTATTTGCCGTCACGACATATTTCCCATTATTGAGGGCTTCCCGGATAAAGGTGGCAGCCGGTTCATAGCCTCCCATGAGCTCCACGACGATATCCACCTCGGGATCGGCGATCAGCGCCTTCGCGTCGGTTATCAGGATCCCCGGCGGGAGCGTGACGCCCCGGTCGGTTTCGGTATCGAGGTCCGCCACCCGTTTCAGTTCAATCCGGAAACCCGTGTGCCTTTGAATTAAATCCCCGTTTTTCATAAGAATTTCTATCGTTCCCGCGCCAACGGTCCCAAAGCCGATGACGCCTACACCAATTGTCCTGCTCACGTTTTTCTCCTAAAGAATTGAACGTATGCCGCGAACGGCCTGTTTAATTCTGTGTTCGTTTTCGACAAGGGCAAACCGCACGTATCCTTCTCCCTCATTCCCGAATCCAATCCCCGGGGATACGGCTACGCCGCCCTTTTCAATTAACATCTTGGAAAACTCCAGCGACCCCATTTTCTGGTAGGCATCCGGAATCCTGGCCCAGACAAACATGGTTGCCTTAGGTTTTTCAATCGACCAGCCAATCCGGTTCAGCCCGTCAACCAGGGCGTCCCGGCGATTCCGGTAGGTTTCAACAATCTCGGACACACACGCCTGGTCCTCGTTCAGGGCAATAATCGAGGCAATCTGGATCGGCTGAAAGATACCATAGTCAAAGTAGCTTTTGAGTTTTTTAAGTGCCCCGATAACTTCCCTGTTTCCCACGGCGAATCCCACACGCCAGCCCGGCATGTTGTAGCTCTTGGACAGGGTATAAAATTCCACTCCGACCTCTTTTGCCCCGGGAATTTCCATCATACTGGGAGGGGTGTAGCCATCGAAGCCGAGGTCCGCGTAGGCAAAATCGTGAACCACGATAACATCATGCTCCTTCGCGAAGGCCACAAGCTTTTCAAAAAAGGCCCGGTCCACAATCCGCGTCGTGGGGTTATGGGGAAAGCTGACAATAATCATCTTCGGACGGGGCCACATGTGGCTCGCCTCTTTGACGAGGCGGTCAAAAAAATCCCCTTCACCGTCCAGGGGGATGGTTCGGAGATCCGCGCCCGCCATGACCACGGAATAGATGTGAATGGGGTAGGTTGGTGTCGGGACAAAGACAACCTCTCCGGTGCCGAGGGTCGCCAGCGCCAGATGCGCCAGCCCCTCTTTTGACCCGATGGTGACGATGGTTTCTTCCTCCGGATCCAGATAGACATCATACCGCCTTTTGTACCAGTCCGCGATGGCCAGCCGGAGTTTATAAATTCCCCGTGAGACAGAGTAGCGATGATTTCTTGGATTGTTAGCCGCTTCCACGAGCTTGTCCACGATATGTTTCGGGGTTGCCATATCCGGATTTCCCATGCCGAGGTCAATGATATCTTCTCCGCGCCGCCGGGCGGAGAGTTTTAAATCATTGACGATATTAAACACATAGGGCGGTA
>JANTFN010000265.1 GCA_024763435.1 Thermodesulfobacteriota bacterium
GTGACAAGGGGCCATCCGGGGATGACATGGCTTGCCCAGAGAAAAATAAAAAGGATCGGAAGGCTCAATAAAAAATTAATCAGGTTTGAGAAAAGGGTAATCAGCGGGAGAATCTGCGGGGGAAAGAAGGCCTTGGTGATCAGGTCGCCCCGGCCCACGATACTGTTGACCCCCTCGAGGAGCGAGGCGGAAAACCATATCCAAGGCAGCAACCCGCAGAACATGAACACGGCGTAGTGGTCCATCTGGATACGCAGATAAACGGAAAACACGAGGGCGTACACCGCCATCAGCAGGAGGGGATTCAGGAATGACCAGAAAAATCCCAGGACCGATCCGCGGTAGCGCAGTTTAAGTTCCTTGACCACCAGATTCCAGATGAGGGTTCTGTAATGCCAGGTATCCCGGGTATCCAGGGCCAGTGTTTTTATGAATGCCATGATGTGACGATATCTCCTTTGTCCGAGATATAAACAATCGTTTTGTCTCTCGATGCGTTCCAGACCATTTTGAAGAGGGTTTTCGCGCTGTCAAAGGCGGGAAAACCTTCGAGATAGGCCTTCAGAAAGCGAAACCGGAGGCTTCTTGTAATCTCTTTCGGAATGGAAGTATTTAATTGAATAAGGTTTTTCATGATATATTTTGTGGGGATAGTGTCGAAGATTTTTATGTGATCGTAATCGACAAGGCTGAGGATGGGGATTTCACCCTCGAGGCGGACAAGGATATTGCACGCCTTCATATCCGCGTGAAAGATACCTTTTTGATGCAGGGCGCGCGTCAGGCGTCCCAAGGCATCCGCGATATTTTTTCGGATACGGTCCGTGTATGATCCCTTGAGGGAGGCTATTTTTGAAAGCAGACGATCCAGTTCAACCCCCTCCGCGGTTTCCATGATAAGGTAGCCGCCTGTTTTTGTTCTAACCATCGCACAGGGGCGCGCGACAGGGATATCCCGCGCGATTAACGCGTTTCCTCCCTTCCAGGCCCGCAGCACCCGTCCGCCCCGAAGCTTTTCCTTTATCTGGTCCAGTGTCCCCCGTTTTCGGTACCACTTAACGCAGACCGACGCATGCTCTGAGCCCGTCAGGGTTAAAATCACAGATTCCGGGGAATTTTTCAAGGTGTTCTGCGGTTCAGAGTGATATTTTTTTGTAAACCGGTCCAGGAGGGAAAGAATTGTCTCGGGTGAAAAGGACCGCCGGGCGGCAATTCTGATGCCTTTAAGGTGTTTCTGATAAAATTCAGAGCTGTTTTTCATGCAGCGCTTGGCGCGGCTGATCGCATGCCGGTGCCGGAGCGCGCGCTGCCGGGTCATGATGGCGCGTTTCATCCCGGGGGGCGGGGGAAATTGGGATGCCTTGCCATAGCCGTCCAGCAATTCATCAATCCCGGACTGTCCCACGATGGGGAGCAGAGAGGCCACGAGATGGGCAAGGTCCTCAACCCGGTCTTTTTCCGAAAGATGGGAGGAAAACGATAGGGGATAGAGGTCAAGGAGTACGATAGTGCTGTCTCGTAAAATCAACAGATTCCCCGCGTGATAATCCCTGTGAATGCCGCCCCGGTTATGGAGCAGGGCGGTAAATTCACCGGCGGAACGCATGAGTTGCAGGCGTTTTTCATAGGGCATGGCCTCTTTGACCGAGAGATAGGTGTGGAGCGCGGATCCTTCGAGGAAACGGTATCCTATCAGGGACGCCGTTACCCGCCATCCTTGCCTTCGCTGAATAAGAAAGAGCGGGGGGGCGATAGGAATCCCCCGCTCTCGTGCTTCCATCGCGTGGTCTAATTCCTGCGTGGCATAGGGACTGACGCGTCCACGGAAGGCCCGGCGAAGGCCGGGAAAGCGGAAGGATTTAATCAGAACAGGGGCCTCTGAAAAGGGGAGCCGGGCCCTGTAGGTTGTTCGGTGCCGGTTTTCCTTGATTATCAGGGCGCGGGGGGTGTTTCGGATTTCTTTTTCTGAAAGGTGCTGGAGTTGTGTCGTGAATTTTGCCAATTCCGGCGCACACCAGAATTGCACATGTTCCCCGGTGTCCGGCTGATAATATGACTGGATACGTTTCTGTTTCATGTGATCAGGGAAACGAGGCACCTGGCCTGAACCTGGCCAAGGTGCGTGTAGCTCGCCCGCATGATTTTCGACAGGTCCCAGCCGTAACCAAAGGCGCAGGGATCCGCCTCCGTATCCACAAACATCGCTTCAACCGGTTCTTTTCGGATACGACGCGCCACGGCAATGGCGTCGTCGATGGGGTCCCCGCCGTTGAAGGCGATATTGGCTTTTCCATCGGAGACGACGATAAGCAGGGGAACCTGCTCCGGGTGTTTCAGCCGATCTTTCATCAGGGTGGAAAGCCCGAGCGCGAGGCCGCTGGCAAGGGGTGTTTTGCCACCGGTAGGGATGGTTTTGAGGTGCCTGCGGGCAAGGTCCACGCTGTTTGTCGGGGGTAAAACGAGCCGGGCGCGCGACCCCTGAAAGACAACGAGCCCGACACGGTCTCGTTTCTGGTAAGCCTTTGTGAGCAGGGAAAGAATGGCGGCCTTGGTTTCCCGCATCTGCTGCCGCACGCCCATGGAACCGCTGGCGTCCACCACGAATTGAATCATACGCCCGTTTTTTTCCTCACGGCATTTTACACGGATGTCCGAGGTGTGGACAAGAAGCGGCCCCGTGCCGTTTCGCCCGCGTTCCTCCTGAAGGGCTGCCGCGGTTCTCAGGGTCGCGTCGAGGGCAATATCCTGGGGTTTTCCCTTCGGCAGTTCGCTCCGGACATAGGCGCCGGAGGCCGAGGCCTCGGATTTCAGGGATTTTCCCGTCGCGGGGCGGTGCTTTT
>JANTFN010000266.1 GCA_024763435.1 Thermodesulfobacteriota bacterium
GATAAAGGCCTGCATCTTGAAATAAAAGATGTTTTTACCGCTCATGGCCGCAGAGCCTTCGTCCTCCCGGATGGCCCGAAGGACCCGTCCCCACGGGGACCGGATGGCTGTTTCAATGGCAAAATAAATAATGACCATCACGATAATCGTGATAATAAGGTAGATGTAATTGTAGTTTGAGGGGCTTACAAGGTTGTGCAGGGGTTGAGGTACATCCATGAGCCCGCGTGAGCCATTGGCCAGCCATTGTTCGTTATTGAAAATAAGGCGGATGGTTTCAGCGATTCCAAGGGTTGCAATGGCCAGATAATCTTCTCCCAGTTTGAGGGTCGGGATGCCGATAAGCAGGGCAACAATACCGCAGACGATGGCCGCGCCAAGGAGCCCTGCGACGAATGGCATGTTCCACCCGAAAAGCTGTTGGACGTAGTGCGCGTAAACCCCGGTTGGTTGAGGGGTTGTTATCATGGCGGAGGTGTAGGCCCCGATGCAGAAAAAACCGGCAATTCCGATGTTGAACAATCCCGTGTAACCCCACTGGATGTTCAGCCCCAGGCAGAAAATAGCGTAAATTCCGGCCATGATGGCCAAGGATACAACATAGGATAAAAGACCGCTTAATGCCATGTGGATTTACTCCTTTCCAAAGAGCCCCTGAGGTCGTATCAGAAGGATGAGGATCATAATCATAAAGGCGACGGCCAGTTTATACGTAGGCGGCAGAAAGGCCGTGGAGACCTGCTGGGCGATTCCGATAACAAAACCGCCGACGAGGGCGCCGTAGATATTGCCGATGGTTCCCAGGATGGTTGCCGCGAAGATGGGGATGAGGAAGGCCCAGCCCATGCCGGGGTGAAGTTGGACATCGATACCATAGAGAATGCCGCCTGCCGCAGCCAGAGATCCACCGATAGCCCAGGTCCAGATAATGATATGTTCCGTGTCAATCCCCGTGACAAGCGCGAGATCGGTGTTGTCGGCTGTGGCTCGCATGGCCTTTCCCATTTTTGTTTTTTTCAGAAAGAGATGAAGCAGAATAACCAGAAAAATAGCGGTAAAGAAAATGACGATTTCGTCAGGGCGGATTTTGATTCCTATGGGGAGATAAAGGGCGGGTCGCATGAGACCGGGCCGGAAGAAGACGAAATCGGACCCCCATATGATAAGAATCGTCATTCTCACGATAAATGATGCACCGAGTGATGCCATGGCCAGGATGACGGGGCCGCTTTTTTTGGTCCGGAGTTTTTTGTAAAGAATCCTGTCGAGGAAAATGGCGACGAGTGCAACGGCAGCCATGGCAAGCGGAAAGGCAATAACCATGCGCCACCCGAAGGAGAGGGATCCAAAGCGGCTGTCGGGAAATCCCACCCAGGGGAGAAGGATTGTTACAATAAACAGGGTCATGTAGGCCCCAAGGGTCATGAATTCCCCATGGGCGAAGTTGGCAAACCGGACAATCCCGTAAACAAGCGTAAGGCCGATTGCGCCTAACGCGATAATGCTTCCCAGAACAATTCCATAAACAACAAGTTCCGCCATTTGTTAGCCACCTAAGTAGAGTCGGCCGACCTCTTCGTTAGCAAGAAGGGCCTTGCCCTCGTCATCCAGCACATTTTTTCCCATCGCGAGGACATAGCCGTGAGAGGACATTTTCAGGGCTTCCCGGGCGTTTTGTTCAACAATGATGATGGTCACGCCCGTCGCGTTGATTTCCCGTATTTTTTCGAAGATCGAAGAAACAAAAATAGGCGCGAGGCCGGCGGACGGCTCATCCAGGAGGAGGACCTCGGGATTGAGCATCAGGGCCCGCCCCATGGCAACCATCTGCCGCTGTCCCCCGGACAGGTGTCCCGCCTTGTCATCTTTTCTTTCTTTCAGGACCGGGAAAAGCTCAAAGATGTCTGCCATCTGTTTGCTGTAATCATCTTTTCGGATGAAGGCCCCCATTTCCAGGTTTTCCAGAATGGTCAGGGAAGGAAAGACATTGTTGACCTGTGGGACATAACTGACGCCGTTCTGGGCGATTCGATTGGGTTTCAACCCCGTGATATCTTTATCCCGCAGGAGAACCTTCCCCTCTTTTGGCTTCAGTAGCCCAAAAATACTTTTCAGCAGGGTGGATTTTCCCGCGCCGTTCGGCCCGATGATAGAGACAATATCCCCTTTATTGACTGAAATGCCGACTTTGTGGAGGATATCAACCTCCGGGGTATATCCCGCTGTTATATTTTTCATTTCAAGGATTATCATCGGTACTGCCCGCCCAGGTAAGCCTCTAACACCCGTGTATCGGTTTTGATTTCTTCAGGTTTTCCTTCCGCGAGTTTTCTCCCCTCGCTCATAACGATAACTGGATTACACAGATTCATGACAAGATCCATGTCGTGTTCAATCAGGAGAAAGGTGATATGCTTTTCGTCGCGAAGCATTTCTATCTTTTGAGAAAGTTTTTTCATGAGTGTTTTGTTGATACCCGCTCCGGGCTCGTCCAGCAAAACAAGTTTGGGATTAGCCATCAGGCTTCGGGCAAGTTCCAGCAGCTTTTTCTGCCCCCCGGAGAGTGAGCCGGCATATTCATTCCTAAGCTTTGTCAATTCAACGAATTCGAGGACCTCCAGCGCCTTTTCTTTGTTGGCTTTTTCCTCTTGTATCACCGCCCCGGGCCGGAACCAGGTATTCCATATTTTTTCACCGGTTTGTCGGAAGGGCATGAGCATGAGGTTTTCCAAGACGGTCATCTGGGCGAATTCTCTTGTTATCTGAAAGGTGCGGTAGATTTTTTGTTCAAAAATCTTGTGGGGC
>JANTFN010000267.1 GCA_024763435.1 Thermodesulfobacteriota bacterium
ATCCCAGGACCGGGTGGGAAGAAGTTCCCGGGCTGCTTTAAGGGATCCGGCGATTTCACACCGAATCTTATTTTTTTCAAGGGCCTTCTTTAGAAAAAACTGCATATCCGGATCATCATCGATGACAAGAATCGTATTCTCCATCTAATCCTCCACCGGGAATTGAATGTAAAAGGTTACCCCCTTTGAGGGAATGCTTTCAACAGAAAGTGTTCCGCCCTGAAGGGTAATCAGGGCCCTGGCGATGGGAAGTCCGAGACCTGTGCCACGGGGTTTTGTGGTGTAAAAAGGGTCAAAAATTTTCTGACTCTCTTCGCTGGGAATAGAAGAACCCGTGTTAAAAATGCTAACCTTCCAGTATCTCCCCGCGTTCATTTCGCTCGTTACGCGAATGGTTCCGGCGGGATTGACGGCCTCCATGGCGTTTCTCAGAATGTTGACAAGGGCCTGTTTGAGTTTTTCTCCATCCACGAGGATATCAGGAGAAGGGGCCTCCCTGCTATAGGCTTTTTCAAGGGAAAATTTTCCGGGAGGAAACATGCCAGTGGTTTCTTCCAATGCCTGCTCAAGAAGGGTGACCCCCGATATCTTTTGCAATGTTACGTCCTTGGGCCCGGCAAAATCAAGGACCTCGACCAGCAGCTGCTGAATGCGGCTGGCAGCCTGGTAGGCACGAGTTGTTATTTCCCGGGTCTCTGTTTCAGAGGCCGGAAGGGCCTCCCTGAGAATTTCAAGAAGCCCCATCAGGGAGCCCAAGGGATTCCGTATTTCATGCACAAGTCCGGATGCAAGCCTCCCCAGGGCGGATAACCGGTCTAACTGGTCCAGATCTCTCCTCAGGCGCTCAATTTCACTCAGTTCGCGGAAGGAAAGGAGGAGCCCGTCGGGTTTCTCCGGCGGGCCCACGGGAGATGTCGTCAACCCTATCCGTAAGATGCCGCCATTTTTTCTCGTAAGCTCAACAACAGTTGATGTATAATATTTTTGCTGCTTAAGGCCTTCTGCTACCCGGGAGAGAAGCATCTCGGCGTCTCGAAAATTGTTTCGAATAGTGTCAGAAAATGAACCTGCATTCTTATTTTCATGGATCTCCAGCAGCGCAAGACCTTTCCTGTTCCCAAAATTTATCCTGCTGTTCCCGTCAATCCATATAAAACCGCTTTGAATGGCATCCACAAGGGTCTGGTTTATTTTAAGTTGGCCAAGAACCGGATAGATAGATGAAAGTGTTTTCGCAAGTAAAACCGTTTCCGTCTCGGCCTGCGAAGAAAAACTTCCCTGACCCGGCGCCAGTTTTTCAAGCGTCTCCATGCTTTTTCTCATGGGACGGGTCAGAACAAAATAGGCCAGAATAAAGCCAATCCCTCCCGCTGCCAGCGCGTAGGCAGCCACCCAGAGATAGGCGCTGTTGAAGGAAAAGGGAAGACGACGGAGTTTTCCGAAGGGGTCAAATGCCTTAAGTTTACAGAGGTTAATAGCCAGAACGCCTGCCCCGAAGGCCAGGAGGGTGATAATCGCCGGAAGCGCAATGGTTAAACGGAGTCTTACTTTTCCGGAAAAGGCTGTTTTGTTGTTCGGCTTCTCTTCCACCCGTGTCCCCCGGGGAACAAATGGGTTAATAAGCCATGATTCAGGTTTCTTCCCGCAGAGATATCCGGTTCATGGCTGCCAGCAGCAACCCCAGGGCAAGATAGGCGCCTGGCGGAAGCACAAAAATAAGGAGGGGAATATAATGTTGCCCGAGCAGGGAAATCCCGAAAACGGATCCACGGCCAATAAATTCCCGAACCATCCCCAAGGTGGTCAGGGAAAGGGTAAACCCCACGCCCATTCCCAGCCCGTCCAGAAAGGAAGGAAGCAGCGGGTTTTTAGAAGCAAAGGCCTCCGCCCGCCCGAGAATGATACAATTTACCGTGATAAGCGGGATATAAAGCCCCAGCGCCTTGTGCAGAGAAAAGAAATAGCCTTCCATCATAAGGTCAACCAGTGTAACAAAGGAGGCAATAACGACAATGAAGGCGGGAATCCGGACTTTGTCCGGGATAACCCGGCGAAGCAGGGAAATAACAAGGTTGGAGCAGACCAGGACAAAGGTGGTCGCGAGGCCCATGCCGATCCCGTTGGTCGCGGAGGTCGTGACGGCAAGGGTCGGGCACATCCCCAGGACAAGCCGAAAGGTCGGATTTTCACGCCATAACCCCTTGATGAATTCCTTTGAAAGACTCATGATGCTGGCTCCAATGTCTTTATCTTCGGAGAAATATCCTTTGAGAATATCTCAAGTCCCCTGTGAATCGCGCCTGTCACGGCACGGGGAGAAATGGTCGCGCCGGTGATTTGATCAATATCTCCGCCATCTTTTTTAACCGCCCACTTTGTTGTCGAAAGGCCCTTTCCCTTGAATTGCTGCTTGAAGGATTCCTCCAGAATCCGCGCTCCCAGGCCCGGAGTTTCATGCATGCTCAAAATCTCAACGCCGGTTATTTTCCCACGCATATCCACACCCGTCAGGAGCTCAATATCTCCTCCGTATCCCTTGTGGGAAACCATTCGAAAGGCAACGGCAATGATTTTTCCATCCTTCTTTGCAAGATTAACCTCAATGGCATGACCGTTTTTGAGCTGGATTTTTACGGTATCCTTGTCCGGATGGTTGTCATAGGAAGGCAGGACCTTTTTGAGCGCGCGAACTTTTTCCAGCCTTTTCTGGGCGGCGATCGGCTTCAGAGTCAGGTCATGGACATAGCTCAACAATACCGCCGCGACGGCGCAAATAATAGTCAGCGTGATAACGAGCCT
>JANTFN010000268.1 GCA_024763435.1 Thermodesulfobacteriota bacterium
GCTAAGGGCTAAGGGCTAAGGGCTAAGGGCTAAGGGCTAAGGGCTAAGGGCTAAGGGCTAAGGGCTAAAGGTAGAAGAGGGGGAGTGTTGGGTGGCAGTGGGGAAGGAGACCTTCCGGCAATACAGGAAACGATTGCGGGTCGCGCTGGGAAAACAGGCGCCGGATGTCCTTTTTACGGGCGGTGAGATCCTGAATGTCTTTACGGGGGAAATCCTGCGGGAAGATATCGCCGTCAGCGATGACCGGATTGCCTATGTAAGCCGCGAGAGGCGGCACAAAAAGGCAGAAAACACGCGGGTTGTGGATGTCAGCGGCCAGGTGATTGTGCCGGGATACTTTGACCCCCACGCCCACACCGATCTCTTTTATACCCCCTGGGAATTTGCGAAGGCGGTTGCTGCCACGGGGACCACGGCCTTTTTTTCCGATTCACACGACATGGCCAACGGCCTCGGCATGGCGGGGTTTATGGAGGTCCTGAAGGCGGTCGAAAATTTCCCGGTGAGGGTTTTCAGTGGGGTCCCCCTCGCCTCTCCCCCCTATCCCGTGGAGGGTGCGGATTTATACGACGGGAAAAAGGTCAAAAGGCTTTTACGCCTCCGGGAAATCATCCGAAGCGGGAGCGAATTAACCCCATGGGTGAAGGTTATCAGGGAGGATGAGCAGCTTCTGCGAAAGCTCTATGACGTCCGGAAGGCGACGGGAAGGCTGGAAGGGCACACCGTGGGGGCGCGGTCGGATAAACTGACGGCCCTTGTAACCGCCGGACTGACCTCCTGCCATGAATCCATAACACCGGAGGATGTTCGGGAGCGGTTGCGCCGGGGGCTGTATGTGATGATTCGTCAGGGGTCGATACGCGGGGAATTCGATACCCTCTATCCCTTTTTTCAGACCTATCACCCGAGGATTATGCTGACCCCGGATGGGCTTTTCGCGGGCGAGATTGCGGAAAAAGGGTATATGGATTTTGTTTTAAGGGAGGCGATGACACGGGGGGCGGATCCTGCCGCTGTTATCCGGATGGTGACGCTGAATCCGGCGGTTTATTTCGGGCTGGAGGCCCACCTCGGGGGAATTGCCCCGGGCCGGCTGGCCGATTTCAACGTCCTGAACGACCTTCGAAATCCGACCCCGAACCAGGTCTGGATAGGAGGCCGACTGGCCGGCAGGAAAGGTAAGTGGGTGGGTCCAGATATGACCCCACCCGTGACAACGGCTTCCGGCCGCCCCTTCACAACGCCCCCGCTCAGGGCGGAAGATTTCCGCGCCCGATACCCGGAAGGGTTCTCCGGGGGTATTCCCGTTATTGATGTGGTCGATAAAACCGTAACAGGCGTATATGAATGGATGCCTCCTGCGGGGGCGGAAGGGGCCGCGGACCCCGCTCATGATGTTTTAAAGATAGCCCTGATCCATCGAGAGGGACCTGCCGGAGGCATGGGTATCGGGTATGTCCGCGGATTCGGGTTGCGCGGGGACACCGTCATTGCCACTTCCGTGGCTCACGAAACACACAACCTCATGGTTATGGGCGCCGATGACGGGGAAATGGCTCAGGCGGCCAGTGCGGTGGTGAAAACAGGCGGGGGTATCGTGATTCGGTCAGCCGGGAAAACAGGTTACCACCTGCCCCTGCCCGTGGGCGGGATGATGAGCCCACTTCCGATGGGGGACCTGGCGCGTGAACTGATTGCCCTGGGCCGGCTGCTCAATGAGAAGGGGGCGACTCTCCCGGATCCCCTCTGGACTTTTGTGTTCCTGTCGTTTACCTCTATTCTCCATTTGCGTATTACCATCTCAGGGGTCTATGATGTGAAAAAAGGAGAGATAATATATAATGCGAAGGCCCTGTAAAAATCATTCCGGCCCCGAACTGTTTCGCAGAAGTCATTGACACGACAGACTGGAATTGATAGATATTATCAAAGCAACCGCAACCTGAAACGGGGGGTATTCATCATGGAATCCAGGATACGTAAAGATCTTGACAGCTATGGTATCAGAAACGTCAGCCATATCCACTGGAATCTTTCCACACCGGCCCTTTATGAGGAGATTGTCAAACGGCGTGAGGGGATGATTGCCCATCTTGGCCCCGTGGTTGTCAGAACCGGTCACTACACGGGCAGGTCCCCGGATGATAAATTCATCGTCAGGGAACCGAGCAGTGAAGGGAAGATATGGTGGGGAGATGTCAACCGTTCCTTTGAGCAGAAGCAGTTCGACCTTTTGCTCTACCGGTTGCAGGCCTATCTTCAGGGCAAGGATATCTTTGTCCAGGATTGCTATGCCGGGGCGCACCCCGAACACAGGGTTCCCATCCGGGTTATTACCGAAACAGCCTGGCACAACCTCTTTTCAAGAAATATGTTCGTGCAGCTTAAAAACCGGGATATGCTTAAAACGCATACCCCTGAATTTCTTATCATTAATGCCCCGAATTTTCGGGCCGTTCCCGAACTGGACGGAACGAATTCGGAGGCCTTTGTCCTTGTGGACTTCGGCAAGAAGATTATTCTTGTGGGCGGGACCAGCTACGCCGGTGAAATCAAGAAATCTGTATTTACCATTTTGAATTATCTCCTCCCGCAGGAAAAGATTCTCTCAATGCATTGCTCCGCCAATGTGGGACCGAAAGGCGACGTCGCCATCTTTTTCGGCCTGTCCGGAACGGGGAAAACCACGCTTTCCGCCGATCCGGAACGCCGGCTTATCGGGGATGACGAGCATGGCTGGGGGGATGACGGGGTGTTTAATTTTGAGGGCGGGTGCTACGCGAAGGT
>JANTFN010000269.1 GCA_024763435.1 Thermodesulfobacteriota bacterium
GCGGGGGCGTAGATAAACGACAGGTTTTTGGCCGCCTTTCTTATCGTCGCGTTGCCGCCGTAGTGGTCGGCGTGACCGTGGGTATTCAGGATTCCGGTAATTTCCAGGCCTGCGTCCCCGGTTGCCTGCAGGATTTTTTTCGCCGAAGATTTGTCCAGACCCGTGTCGACAAGAACCGCTTGTTTTCCGGAACGGATCACCCCGATATTAACCGGTCCGGAGATAAACCCCACATGCGGGGTAATCATTTTCATCGTTTGTCCCTCCGCTTTTTCACGGCTTCAAGCATATACCGCAGTTCCGGGCTCCGGGTGCCGGTTAAAATGCCCACATAAATCACCACCGAGCCGATAATGGCTGCTGAGAACCGAAGCAGCCGCGTAACCATCCCGGTGTTTCCCAGAACAGGTGTCCAGTATCCCATAAAAACAAGGAAGGCCGCAATCCCACCGGACGCAAGGAGGATTTTAACGGTGCTGCCGCCAATAACTCCCCAGTTCAGGGTTTTCAACCGCCTGCTCAGGACGACAAGCAGCAGGAAAAGATTTAAGAAAGACGAGAAGGATGTGGCCAGTGCCAGCCCGAGGTGTTTCAGGTTCTGCATCAGGACAAGACCGAGAATGATATTGGCAATGAGCGCGACAATGGCAATCCTGACGGGGGTCTTCGCGTCTTTCAGGGCGTAAAATCCGGGAACAACGATTCTGACACCGGAAACAGCGAACAACCCCACGGCATACCCGAGGAGGGCCTGTGCCGTGGCATGGCGGGAAAAAGCCCCAAAGGCGCCCCGCTGAAACAGGATCGCGATAATGGGTTCCCTCAGAAAAATAAGACCCACGGAGGCGGGAATGGAAATAAACAGAATCATCCTCAGCGTAAACCCTATCGCGTCGCCAAGGGCCTTCGGATCCCCGCCCGAAAGGGAAGAGAAACTCGGCAGGGCCGCTGTTCCCATAGCAATGGCAAAAATTCCGAGGGGGAACTGCATCAGTCTGTCCGCGTAGTATAAATAGGAAACACTTCCCGTCGGCAGAAAAGAGGCGAGAAGGGTATTGATAAAAACAGTCACCTGATACACGGCAATGCCAATAATCGAAGGCCCCATCAAGGCCAGGACTTTTTTGAGGCCGGGGTGGCCCGGATTCCAGGAAAATCTGAAGGGGACACCCCGCTTTATCAGAAAAGGGACCTGGAAGAAAAGCTGGAGAACCCCGCCCGCCATAACACCGAGGGCAAGGGCATAGATCGGCGGATGAAACAGTTTATACAGCAGCAGGACACTAACAATCATTGAAATGTTCAAAAGAACAGGGGAAAACGCGGGCGGAAAGAAGACGCGGTAGGTATTGAGGATTCCCATACTGAAGGCCACGAGGCTGATAAAAAAGATATAGGGAAACACAACCCGTGTCAGAGAGACCGTCAGGTGGAATTTCTCCGGAGCTTTGACGAAACCAGGCGCGACAACCCTGACAATCCATGGCGCGGCAAGCACACCCGCGGCGCTGATCATGAGGAGGAGACAGATAAGGAGCGACAGGCAGCTTGAGAGGAACCGCTCAACCTCTTTTTTGTCCCCCTGTTTGACATAATCGGTAAAGACCGGGATGAAGGAAACGGTCATGGAGCCTTCCCCAATGAGACGTCGAAGAAGATTGGGAAGGCGAAAGGCCACGAAAAAGGCGTCCGCCGCCATCCCCGTGCCAAAAAACGAAGCCGTTACCATGTCCCGGATATAGCCAAAGATGCGGCTGATGAAGGTGCCGCCGCCAACAACAAACGTGGCGCGTAAAATCTTACGATGCTCTGATGTTGTCACATGCTTAATCTACTGGAAGGGCAACGGGATGTCAATAAACCCGTGCCTCTCTTACCGATTTACACAAGCCTGAATCCTCGACGCCCTTTTTTCTGTCTTTTTACACCAGTGCCATGCGGGCCTGCCGCCTCTTTTCGGTTTTCATTTAAATTCATTGACAAATCAGGCGGTTTATGGTTTTTTACCGACGAGTTTACGAAAAAAGGAGTTAAGGCAATGGCGGAATTCAAGGTGCGGAAAACCTATCAGGAAATCAACGACAAAATCAAAAAAGGGAAGGTTGTTGTTGTCAACGCGGAGGAAATGATCGATATCGTTGCGGAAAAAGGAGAGGTTGCGGCTGCCCGCGAAGTTGATGTGGTCACCACCGGGACCTTCGGGGCCATGTGCTCTTCAGGCGCGATCCTCAACGTGGGTCACACAACACCAAAAATGAAGATAAGCCGCGCGAAACTCAACGGTGTGCCCGCCTTCTGCGGCCTTGCCGCCGTCGATCTCTACGTCGGTGCCTCCGAATTGCCTGACGAAGACCCCAGAAACACAGTTTTCCCCGGTGAATTCCGCTACGGAGGCGCCCACGTTATCCAAGACCTTCTGAAGGGAACTCCGGTTATTATGGAAGCAAGGGCCTATGGAACCGACTGCTATCCACGCCGGTATATCAAAAAAGAACTCTATCTCCGCGACTTAAAAAACGCTATTCTTTTCAATCCGCGAAACGCCTACCAGAATTATAATTGTGCCGTCAATTCAACAGAGAAAACCATCTATACCTATATGGGGGTTCTCAAACCGGGATTCGGAAACGCGACCTACAGCACGGCAGGCCAGATCAGCCCGCTGCTGAACGACCCCCTTTTTAAGACCATCGGAATCGGAACCCGCATCTTTCTCGGAGGCACGCAGGGGTTTGTCGCCTATCACGGCACCCAGCATA
>JANTFN010000270.1 GCA_024763435.1 Thermodesulfobacteriota bacterium
AGAGGCCGTTGAACGTATAGCGTTTCCACCTCCGGCCATGTATTCTGTAACCCCACTCATCAATCAGGACCTGATATGAAAAGACACAAAGGATTTTTTAGAAGGTATTTTATTACCGGATTTGCCGTTTTTGTCCCTATTGCCCTGACAATCTACATTATCAAGGTTGTTGTTATAAAACTCGACACTGTTTTCCGTTTTCTTCCCCCGAAGTTTCACCCGGATACCTATCTCCCCTTTCATGTCCCCGGCCTTGGATTGTTGGCGACGCTCTTCCTTATTTTAATTATTGGGTTGCTGGCAAAAAATTTTTTTGGGCGGGAAATTGTTCGCTGGATCGAAGGTATTTTTAAAAACATTCCCCTTGTTCGGGTGGTTTATACCGCCATTGCGGGATTTATAAAAGCCCTTTTTTCAGATAACAGCGAGGCCTTTCGACAGGCCGCGCTGGTTGAGTTTCCAAGAAAAGGAATTTATTCGATGGGGTATGTCGTGGGAGAAAGTGACTCGGAGCTTTTCCCCGGTCTTGGGCCCGATTATGTTAAGATGTTTATCCCAACGACGCCGAACATAACGACCGGTTTTTTTATCCTTGTTAAAAAAGATCAGGTGAGACCTATTGATGTCAATCCCCAGGAGGCGTTTAAGATTATTATTTCAGCGGGTGTAGTAACCCCGGACAGGTTCGGAGGAATTGGGGAGCAAGTGAATGACCAGCCCGAATCTTAAAGAATTCTTCAACAGTACCGAAACATTTAAGGCTATATTTCCTGCCTATGAAGTGAGGACCTCTCAGGTCAAAATGGCGGAGGATGTTGCGCGTGTTATACAAAACGGGGGGACGCTGTTTGTGGAGGCGGCAACCGGGATAGGCAAAACCCTTGCTTACCTTATCCCCGCTATTTTTTCCGGCAGGCGTGTCGTTGTCTCGACGGCGACGAAGACCCTTCAGGACCAGATAGCTCAGAAAGATATCCCCCTTCTTGAGCGTCTGTTTAAAAGCCGGGTGAATGTTGCTGTCTTAAAAGGGCGGCAGAATTATCTGTGTCAGAGGCGCTTGTCCAGCTTTATGAAGGCGCCTCTTTTTTCCTTTGTGGAAGAAACCTCTTTTTACAAACCGTTTCTGGAATGGGCTGGAAAAACTGAAACGGGGGACAGGGAAGAATTGACCGGATTTCCGGAAACCCTCCGTTTCTGGACAGAGGTAAACTCGCGCTCGGAGTTATGCGTGGGTGGGAAATGTCCCCATTTTGGGACGTGTTTTCTAACGAAACTCAAACGGGACGCGGCCCAGGCAGACCTTCTCGTGGTGAATCACCACCTTTTTTTTTCCGACCTTGCCCTGAGACATAAGGCCCCCGCCGCGGTACTTCCCGATTATGAAGGGGTTATCTTTGATGAGGCCCACCGTGTAGAGGCCATCGCCACACTCTTTTTTGGCGTCCATATCAGCAGCGGTCAGGTGGAAGACCTGTTGAAGGATCTCCGCCGCTGGGCCCTGGTGATGGAATTGTCGGTGGACTCCGATCTCGAGGCCATTGGCGCCCATGCCGCCCGTTTTTTTGATGGGCTGAAGGCGGGAGAAGACCGATTTCGCCTCCGTGTAAACGGGTTTCCAAAACCGGTCAAAGAGGCCGGCGGCCTTCTTCTCGATGGGCTGCTGGCCCTGAACGGAAAAATCGGTAAAACAAAAGGGGAAAAGGGTGCGTCGGGGGATAAAGAAGCGCTAACGCGCCGGATTCTTGAGATAAGAGACAGCTTTAGTGCCTTTTTGACCCCCTTTGATCCCGCCTTCGTTTACTGGGGAGAAAGGCGTAAGAAAAGGGTCACATTGCATGCCTCGCCTGTTGAACTGTCGGGCCCCCTGCAGGAGGCACTCTTTTCCGATACCCGGTTTACAGTTTTTACCTCCGCCACACTTTCGGCCAATGGGGATTTTTCCTTTATTCGGGAGAGGCTTGGGTTGGAAGATGGTGCCAGTGAAGTGATACTGCCTTCGCCATTTGATTATAACGCGCGTGTCCTGACCTATATCCCCAAAGATTTTCCCGTACCCGGGTCCCAGAAATATGAGGCCGCACTGCCGGGTCTGATCCGGGAAATTATCCAGATAAATGGTGGAAAAGCCTTGGTTCTTTTTACAAGTTTCAGACAAATGGTCCGGGTGTATCACCTGATTAAGGGGCGGATGCCCCGTTCCGCGTTCCTCCAGGGCGATAAACCCAAAAGTGAATTGCTCCAGATGTTCCGGGAAGAAGAGGAAAGCGTCCTTTTCGCGACAGCGAGTTTCTGGGAAGGGGTAGATATTCCCGGCGAGGCCCTGACGGCAGTGATTATTGATAAACTCCCCTTTTTTGTTCCGGATGATCCCCTTGAATCCGCGCGGATGGAGGCCGTCAAACGCAAAGGGCAAAACCCCTTTATGTCCTACCAGCTCCCGAGGGCGATTATCTCGCTAAAACAGGGTCTGGGCAGGCTGATGCGCAAAAAAAGCGACCGCGGCGTCCTGGCTGTTCTGGACAGCAGAATCTACAAACGCGCCTACGGGAAGGCCTTCATTAAGAGCCTGCCCCCGGCCCGGATAACCCATGAACTTTCTGAATTAAAACGATTTGTCGGGTAGATTATCAGCCCTTTCCACAAAGGCATAAGCACTGTGATTATGGATGCTTTCGAAGTTTTCCGCCTCGACAGTAAACCATGTAATATTGTCATTCCGTGAGAGTTTCACAGCAATCTCTCTCA
>JANTFN010000271.1 GCA_024763435.1 Thermodesulfobacteriota bacterium
CCGATAACCTTCATGACATCCCCACCCCGCTTTACTCGGAGGGCCTCGCCGTTTATTTCTTTTAAATACATTGAAGAAGGTGCGGCACCTTCCGGGCCCTTCCAGTCTTCGCGAAATTCCCCGTCCGCGTAAACTGTTTTTCCGGCTATCATCACACGGGTTGTTTCAAACGCCTTCAGGTCTCTGAAAAAAGTCAGGTCCGCTTTGCTCCCCGGGGCGAGGCTGCCCAGCCCCGTTAGTTTGTAATGCCGGGCGGGGTTGAGGGTTGCCAGTCGAACAGCCTCGCCGGGGGAGATGCCCTTTGCGATACACATCCTTAAATGTTCATCGAGATGCCCTTTTTCAAAGAGGTCAACCGGATTTTTATCATCCGTGGCAAGCATGAGGCGTCCGTTCCACACGGGTTTGACAAGGGAAAGGAGGGCGGCAAGATTATGGGCAGAGCTGCCCTGGCGCATCTGAACAAACATCCCCAGGCGCAGTTTTTCCACGGCCTCATCCAGAGTTGTGCATTCATGGTCCGTTTCTATCCCTGCCGCCGCGTAGGTCTCCAGGTCTGCTCCCGTCACACCCGGGGCGTGCCCATCCACGGCCAGGCCCCGCCGTTTCGCGGCATCAATTTTGGCGTGAACGGCGGCATCTCCGCGAATAACACCCGGGTAATTCATAACCTCTCCCAGGCCGACGATTGCCTCCCTGTCGAGTAGTGTTTCGATTTCCTTTACCCCGAGGATATACCCGGGGGTATCGAGAGGAGACGCCGGAACACAGGAAGGGGCTGCCCAGAAAAACCTCAGCGGGGTATGGGTTCCCTGTGCCATCATCCAGTCTATCCCCGGAATCCCCGCCACGTTTCCCACCTCATGGGGGTCGGCCACCACGGCGGTTGTCCCGTGAGGAATGACGGCTCGCGCGAATTCGGCGGGGGAGAGCATGCTGCTCTCTATATGAATATGGGCGTCAATCAGCCCGGGGGAGACCACGGCCCCCTTTCCGTCCAGAATTTCCCGGGCGGGCCTTTTGTGCCACCCGGCGATTCTGCCTTCCGCGATGGCGAGAACCCCCTCGCGAATCTCGGCTGTAACGGGGTTGAGCAATCGGATATTTTCTATCAAGAGGTCGGCGGGTTTCCTCCCCGTTAATACGTCCCAGAATTTACGCATCATCATGATTCTCCTTTCTTTAGAACGCTAACACAGCCTTTTTTGAATTTCAACGAAGATGCGTTTCACCTTTTATCACCACAACCCACCCCTCCTGCGATTAAAAAACTCGAAAAATCGTCTTTTTCCCCTTGATTTCTATAAAATTAGAGGTAAGTTATAAATAAGGGTATGGAGGGGGCCTATGGCGGATTGTCTTGAAGGGGATTGTCTTAAATTAAAACGTGAAAGGCTGGAAAAGGCGAAATCGAATCCCGCGTATGCGGCATTTCTCGATGTCTTTGAGCGCCTGACAGGGGTGACAGAAAAGGCCCTTGAATCAATCAGGGAGCAACTTGCCCCCATTCCCCTCTCTCCCTATATGGCGGAAAAATTCGCGGAGGGACTGCCCCTGGCCGACAGAAAAAACCTGCCTGTCTCCGTGGAGGATGTGGACCGCCTGCTGATCTTTTATGTGGCGGGGCTTTCCGGAATCAATGACGAAACAGATGCGGAGCTTGCCCGCATCAAAACGGCTATTACCTCCGGGAAGATTTCCGGACGGAGTCTTGTTGACCATTTTACCCTGGGACAGGCACCCTTCCTCTCTTACGTCTTTGAGCGCGAGGGATTCAACAGCCATCTTCTCTTCTTCATCCTTCGGGCCCTCTTCAAGATATGTCTAACCCCCTTTCAGGAAACCCTCCCGGAAGAGACCGAGGCCCTGTGGAACAGAGGGGCTTGTCCCGTCTGTGGATTTTCCCCCGATATGGGTGTCCTGCTTGGGAAGGAGGGAAAGCTCTATCTCCACTGTGCCCTCTGCGGTCATGAATGGCCGTTCAGGAGGATGGCCTGCCCATTTTGTGACAACGACCTCCAACAAGAACTGAATTATCTTGAAGTGGAAGGAGATACGCGTTATAAAATTTATTTGTGCCACCTATGCCGGCGATACCTTAAAGTGCTTGACGCTCGGGATTTTGAGGAAGACAGGCCTCTTTTTATGGACCTTGAAGACCTGATTTCACTACATCTTGATGTTATCGCCGATCAGAAAGGCTTTTCTCCGGGAATCGGTCTTGAAACAATAAACAGAAAGGAGTCAACACAATGAGAACTTCAGAAAAGCTTAGAAAATTACTAATATCCGGCCTTATGGCAGTTATTCTTGTCGGGGGTCTGGTTTTAGGCCAGTCTCTCCAGGCCTGTGCGGACAGCGAGGGGGAGGAAAACATTCCCCTCATCCAGGTTGGCGATAAATTTCCTGAAACGGAGCTGACCAGTCCCCAGTCAAAGGCCTACCGGGCGTATCTCGGGACCCCGGATAAACCTGGTTTTTATTTAAAAGAGGTTAAAGCGGATATCATGATTGTTGAGTTTATGAACAGCTTTTGCCTCCACTGCCAGCAGCAGGCCTATCTCATGAATCGCATCTACAAGGCTATTGATAAGGATCCTGACCTGAAGGGACGGGTTAAGATGCTGGGAATCGGTGTGGGAAACAATCGAATCCAGCTGGAACACTTCCGTCAGACGAAAAAAACCCCTTTCCCGATGATCCCTGACAAAAATTTTGTCGCCTTTGAAAATATC
>JANTFN010000272.1 GCA_024763435.1 Thermodesulfobacteriota bacterium
CGAAAAGTTCAAGGTCCAGAAAATAGCCCAGGGGGGTTTGAATCACCTCGTATCCGGCGCTTTCGAGCCGTTTCTGGGCATCGTTTAAAATCTCGGCAACAAAATCCGCGGGGGCCTTGCTTTCACTCAGATGGGCAAAGGAATGCAGAACAAGCGTTTTCGTATCGTTCTTCCCCGCCAGCCATTTCATGTTTTTGATAAGCCGGGTCGTCACCTTTGAGGCCCTGTCAACGTCCTCCTGCTCCGCGTGAATAAACCCCACAATCGCCTTTTCCACAACCCTTCCTTCTGTGGTATCCGGGACCTCCGGCAGTGTTTTAACTGTGGGCAGATACCCGAACCGGCTGGCAAACATCATCAGGAGCTTCATGACATTATTTCCTCACGGAGCGTGCGAAACGGCGGATCGCCGCGTTGACTTCCTCCGGCTTTTCCACCATGACCATATGCCCCGCCTCCGGAAAGGTTTGAAGCGTGGCATTGGGCAGGGTCTTTAAAAGAAATTCTGAATACTTTACCGGCGTCAGTTGATCGTCCTCACCACAAAGAATGAGGGCCGGCAGGGAAACATCACCAAGTCTTTCACAGGCATCAAAGCGGTCGCACGCCAGAAAATCCCCATGCAGGACAGAAGGCGGGGTTTTAACCATTTCATCCGTACCCTGCTGAATAAGCGTGTCCGGCGTCATCTTTGAGAAAGCGTAACGGTTTATCATCCCAACGGTTTCTTCAAAATCATCGAGCAGGCCATCCAGGATAGCAGGAACAACTTTCAGGCGGCACCCTGTTCCCACCAGAATAAGCCCTGATATTTTATCCGGGAAATCCAGGGCCACTGTCTGAGCAATAGCCCCTCCCATGGAATGCCCGGCAAGAATCGGGGGCGCCGGCGCGAGCGCATCAATCACATGAACCACATCCTCCGCGTAACGTTCTACGCGATTCGCGCCCTGGACTGAAGAGGCCCCGTGCCCCGGAAGCTCGACAACCATGACGTTAAACACCGAACGCAAACCGCCAAACTGGTGCAACCAGTGGTTTCTGTTTCCTCCAGCCCCGTGTATAAACAACAGGGTTGGCCTGTCCTGAACCATGGAATCATCACTAATGAGGCAATAAACCTTTCTGTCCTTTATCTCAACAACCGGCATAATGGTCTCCTTTATTCTTAATTTATATCACGGCGAGTCTTATAAGAAAAGAACAGCTGTAAAAAGTTTTCAGGCAGGGCCGCTATGCCTTGACAAACGCGCGCCAGCTTCGTAAAGGGTAGTATTAATTGATTTGAAAGGATACGAAAATTTGCAGAAGTCAGAAAAGAAGGGACTTGTAATCGTCCATACAGGTAACGGAAAGGGCAAAACAACGGCGGCCCTCGGCATGGCGTTCCGCGCCCTCGGACATGGATTTTCCGTACTGATGGTGCAGTTCATCAAGGGATCCTGGAAATACGGAGAGCTGGAATCGGCGAAGAAATTTGAAAACTTCAAGCTTGTCCCCATGGGGCGGGGGTTTGTCCCCACGGACGGCTCTGTTGCCGATGAAGACCGGCAGGCAGCCTCCAGGGCGCTGGCCTATGCCCGGGAGCAGATGAAGGCCTATGATATGGTTATCCTGGACGAGGTCAACTACGCCGTGACCTTCGGGCTGCTTGACGAAGCGGCAGTCCTGACCGTTATCGATGAAAAACCTCCGGCAACACACTTGATTCTGACCGGCAGGAACGCGGGCCAGTCGGTAATAGACCGGGCGGATCTGGTTACCGAGATGCGGGAAATCAAGCACCCTTACCAGCAGGGTATCAAGGCGCAGCGGGGTGTTGAGTTTTGAGCCATCCTGATACGTCGGGGGTAGGCCTCAAGTTCGGGTACTGCCAGAAATACAACAAAAAACTCCCGTTAGACGACACCACAGTCTGTGTTCATCCTCATGAATACTGCCGTTTTCGCCCCTCGTGCATTATCCACGAACTCGGCAAGCAGAACCGCCTGCGCCAGCGGCGGCTCGAAGAAAAGAAGGCGGCCCTGGGAACCCTCTACGGGATCGGGGTCGGGCCGGGAAATCCCGAGATGATGACGCTTCAGGCCATCAACGGCATCAAAAAGCTCGATATCATCTTCGCGTCCCGCAAAGAAGGCGCAAAAACCAGCATCGCCCATGAAATCGCGAAGACCCATATCCCGGCTGCCGCGCAGGTGAAATTCCTCGATTTCCCCCTAACCTTTGACAGAGAAAAATTTGATAACGTATGGGCCGAACATGCCCGGGACATCCTGACAGTCCTGAAGTCCGGCAAGGATTGCGGTTATCTCACGATAGGGGATCCCTCCGTTTACAGCACCTTTACCCACCTCGTGCGAAACCTCCTGCGCCAGGAACCTGCCGCGAGGATTGAAGTCTTCCCGGGAATCACGTCTCTGACTGCGGCGGCCAATCTCCTCGATGTCCCCCTCGTCACAGACGGGGAAACCCTGACCATTATCCCCTCCGCTCAGATCGAGGCTGGTCCCATGAAGGAATTAATCGGGTTATCGGACAACCTTGTTTTTATGAAAATTCCAAGCGATGCCGGGGAACTGATTAAAAATCTTGAAGCGGAAGGCCTGTTGCACCACGCTATCTGGATCCAGAAATGCTGCCTGCCCAGCCAGCGCGTCGTAAAAGAGGTAAACGCGCAGGCCCTTGAAGAGGAACAGGGCCGCTATCTTTCCCTGATGATTGTCAAAAAA
>JANTFN010000273.1 GCA_024763435.1 Thermodesulfobacteriota bacterium
CCTGATCAGTGACAGCAAGGATGTCCTGGCGGCCGGCGCAGAAGTTCTCGGTGACAATAAGCCGCTTCTGTATGCCGCGACCAAGGCCAATGCCGCTGAAATGGCGGAATTAGCGAAAGCAACGGGGTGTCCCCTCGCGGTTAAGGCCGAGAACCTTGACGAGGCCGCTGAATTGACGCAGGAGATTGAAAAAGCCGGTGTGAAGGACCTGGTGCTGGATACCAGCTCAAGGACGCTTCGTGCTGCCTTTGAAGATCAGATTGCCATTAGAAGACTGGCACTGCAGAAAAAGTTCCGGCCCCTTGGCTATTCGACCATTTCGTTCCCGTGTGAGATGACGGATGATCCGATTAAGGAAGCCATTATGGCCTCCATGTTTGTGGCAAAATACGCGGGTGTTATTGTCCTGTCCGAGGTAGAGGCTTATAATCTCTTCCCGCTTCTGCTGGCCCGTTTGAATATCTATACCGACCCGCAGCGGCCGATGATGATGGATCAGGGGATTTACGAGATCAACAACCCGGATGAAAATTCTCCGGTTTTGATTACCACCAATTTTTCCCTTACCTATTTTGTTGCCGGTGGCGAGATTGAGGCCAGCAAGGTCCCGACCTGGCTGCTGATTATGGATACGGAAGGGTTGTCTGTCTTGACAGCATGGGCCGCGGGCAAGTTTGTCGGGGATGCAATGGGGATTTTTGTCAAGAAATCCGGTATAACCGATAAGGTAAAACACAGAAAAATTGTTATCCCCGGTTACGTTGCGGTTGTCAGCGGAGACCTCGAGGAAGAACTTGGCGAGGAATGGGAAGTCCAGATAGGACCTCGGGAAGCCGCGCATTTGCCGGCCTTTTTGAAGATGTTCAAAGCGGCCTGAGCAAAAGGGGCCTAACATAAGGAGGAAACGTGCATGATAGTTATAGGTGAACGAATCAACGTAATGACAAAGGTTTTGGGCGCCGCCATGAAGACCCGGGATAAGAAACCTATCCAGGAGATGGCGATTGCCGAGACCAAGGCGGGGGCAGAATATCTCGACTTGAATCTCGGACCCGCGAGAAGAGGTGGCCCTGAGCTGACGCAATGGATTATCAAGGCGGTGGAAGAGGTTTCTGACCTTCCTCTTTTTATCGACACAAGCAATGTCGAGGCCATCGAGGCCGGGTTGCAGGTGGCGAGTCACGATCACGGCAAACCCGTTATCAATTCAATCTCATGCAGGCCCGAGCGGATGGATGCCCTGCTTCCCCTCGTCAAAAAGTATGACGCGGCCTTTGTGGCTTTATTGCTTGGTGTTGATGGAATTCCAAGAGACGCGAGTGAACGTGGTGTGCTTGCCGCGGAGATTGTTCACAAAGCGACCTCGGAGTATGGTATCGCGGAAGAGGATATCTGGTTTGACCCGATTGTCCTGCCTATTAATGTGCAGTTGCAGCAGGTTCAGGCCTGTTTTGAATTTACGGAGCAGATTCCCTATATGGCGCCCAACGGTAAGTCAACCTGTGGCGTTTCGAATGTGTCCAATGGCTCGCCGAATGACCTGAGGCCGATTCTTAATCAGACCTACATGATTATGCTGGAAAAACAGGGGATGTATTCCTGTATCATGGATCCCCTCGATGAAGGCATGCTGGAGATTGCGAAGGGTGGCAGGCAGGATATCGTCAAGCTTATCCACAAGATGCTGGATGGGGAAGAGGTTAATCCTGCTGATCTGAACCCGGAAGAATTAAAATACTATAAGACAGTCAGGGTTTTAAGGGGAGATATCCTCTACTCTGATTCCTGGCTGGACGTTTAATACTAACTTGAAGGCGGGGGGATGGTTTTCCATCCCCCTGGTTTCTCATATCAAAGGTTTTTGAAGGGATGGAGACAGCGGTGGGTCAATCTCATGTTGTGGTGGTTGGTGGAGGTGTCGCTGGTATTACCTGTGCCTCTGAGCTTGCACGTGAAGGGATCAAGGTTACCCTGATGGAAAAGGAGGCCGCGATTGGCGGCTGGGTCGCGAATTATTGCTGTAAGGCGACGGATCAGTGTAACCGGTGCTTCGTGTGTGTATCGGACAAAGACCGTGAAAAGGTCCAGAAGCGCCAGGATGTTGCTTTAATGACGGGCAGACGGGTTGTCAAGGTAGGGAAAAAGGCATCGGGTTTTATTGTTGAGACAGCCGCTGAAGCCCCTGGTGGCAGCGGGCGCCTCGATGCGGATGCGGTTATTTTTACAACCGGGTTTAAACCCTTTGACGCAACACAGAAAGGGGAACTTGGTTATGGCCGTTACGAGGATGTTATTACCGGTCTTGACCTCGAAAGGATGTTAAGGGAGAAGGGCAGAGTTACAAAACCCTCGGATGGTAACGCACCGAAAAAAGTAGCGTTTATCCAGTGTGTTGGCTCCCGTGATGAAAGTATCGGCAACCTTTATTGTTCCAAGGCCTGTTGCGCCTACGCCCTGAGAATGGCGCGTGTCATCCGAAACCAGGATGATGAATCAAAAATAAGTTTTTTCTATATGGATATCCAACCGGCGGGACGGATGTTTGATGAAACGCTCAAGGCCTGCGAAGATGACCCTGATTTCAGTTTCGTGCGCGCGATTCCCTCCAAGGTCTATCAGTATCATCAAAAAGACGGATTGATGATGCGTGTTTTGAACAATGAGACCGGTGAGATTGAAGAGCAGTTTTTTGATATGATTGTCTTGTCTGTCGGA
>JANTFN010000274.1 GCA_024763435.1 Thermodesulfobacteriota bacterium
GATCGTGGCGATTCTGCGCTGGGATGCCATAGGAAGGCATTTTTTCCCTTTCCTGAAAACAAAAGGGATGAATTCGTGGTTGCTTGTGAATAAAAAAGGCCTGCTTTTATACACAAACACGGCCGCATCAAAGTGGGCGTCTTTTGTCGTGGGACGCTGGGTCAAACACCCCTCTGAAAAGGCCTGGGGGTTCGATATCCTGAGCCGAAGCGAGAAAGATGAAGCTGAGTCATTGCTTGTGAGCTATTCAAAACTGCCCCTCAATACCGGTAATAGCTGGTATGCCATTCAAATTCAGTCCCTTGTTCCCCTTGAAGCGGATATGCGCCGCTGGCTGCTTCAGACGCGGCTGTTCGGTTTTGGATCTATTGGAATTATGCTGTTTTCAGCGATTTTTATGCTGCTGGCCTATCAGCGCTCCGAAAGGCGTCTGAATATCCTCAATGGAAAGTATGTGGATTTGCTGGATAACCTGATGGTAGGGACTTTTTCTTTTGATGCGTCAGGCCGAATCGATTATATCAATCGCAGGGCCTGTGAGATCCTCGGTTATGCGCAAGAGGAACTGTTAGGCAGGGACAGGCTCTTCTTTGCCTGGGAAAAAGACAGGACGCAGGTTGAAACCATAAGCGGTGAGCGCCTTGCGGGAGAACGGATGGCGGAATCCTATCGCAGTCACATGGTTCACAAGTCCGGGAAGGTTATGGATGTCGATATCTATGCCTCGCCCGTCCTGAATGACCGGGGAGATGTCCAGGAGGTCCGGGTTATGTTCACGGATATCACCCGCGAAATAGCCATGGAAAGGGAACTCCAGGCCTACACCAGGCATCTTGAAGACCTTGTGAAGCAGCGCACGCACGCCCTGAAGGATTCGGAAGCCCTCTATCGAGGTATCTTTAATACCTCGCTTGCTATCATCTATATCCACCAGGACGACAAGTTCCGCCTCATAAACAAGGCGGGACGGGCGTTTTTTGGTTTTAAAACCCGGGAAGACATGCTTCGGGCGAATGTGTGGGATACGGTCCCGGAAGGGGAACGGCAGCGGCGCAGGGAGAACGCCCTCCGAAGAATGGCGGGAGAGGCGATTCCTCAGAGCTACGAAAGCCTGGTTATTAACCGTCAGGGGGAAACCCGTGTGGTTACCTGTAACTTTCACCCCATCACCTATAAAAATGAACCGGCTATCCTTGCCATCCTCTTTGACATCACGGAAAAGAAACATCTCGAGGCCGAGATATCACACACGGAAAAGCTGAAATCGATGGGAAACCTTGCTACGGGAATTGCCCACGATTTTAACAATATCCTGTCGGCCATTCTGGGGCGTATTCAGCTGTTAAAAAGACACCCGGACGACCCTGAAACAAGGAAAACCTGTATCAAGGTGGTTGAAACTGCTGTTGAGCAGGGTATTAGCACCGTTAAAAGGATACAGGAATACACGCGGGTCCGCCAGGCGCGTGATGTGTCCGGTCTTCTTCCGCTTCATTCCCTGATTGACGATGTCCTTGAAATTACTCGCTCTTCTTGGAAGGACCAGGCACAGAAAAAGGGCGCGACGGTCCAGATTATCAGAGATCTAAGGGATAAAAACCTCAGTGTTCCCTCTGAATTGAGGGAAATATTTCTCAATTTTATCCTGAACGCGGTGGATGCCATGCCGCAGGGAGGAACGCTGACGATTTCAACACGGCCCTGTGCCATGGAAAACGGAGGCAAGGGAATAGAGATTCGCTTCAGGGATACGGGAACCGGTATGAGCCCGGAGGTGGCACGTCGCGCGAAAGAGCCTTTTTTTACAACGAAAGGAACAGGTGGGAGCGGGCTGGGCCTCTCCATTGTTGCGGGAATTATTGAACGGCTGAATGGAATATTGGATATCAAAAGCCGTGAAGACGAGGGGACAGAGATGATTTTAACGCTTCCGATTCAATCCCCTGAGTCGCCGGTTGCGGGAATAGATCGTGAGGTAGAAAGGGGCCTCCCGGCCGGTCAGGAAGGCGTGGTGCATGGTGTGATTCTTGTAATAGACGATGAACCCGCGTTGCTTGAGATTATTAAAGACCTGCTGATTCCCGAAGGGATTGAAGTTGTAACAGCGACCTCCGGTGATGAGGGGCTTGGCCTGTTCCTGAAAGAGGCGGATCGATTTTCACTGATCATGACGGACCTTGGAATGCCGGGGATGAATGGGTGGGAGGTCGCGCACGAAATCCGTTCCAAAAACGCGAAGATTCCCATTGTTTTGATGACCGGCTGGGGCCTCGAAATTTCAGATGACGAGGTTGAAGAAGCCGGGGTTACGGAGCTTGTTGCCAAACCCTTTACCATCCGCAAGATTCAGGACCTCGTCGCGAAATATCTCTCGACACCCGTTGCGCCGCCTAACGCTTAGGGTTTCCGACCCGAAGTATGCGCGGAAACAAATTCTTGCGGTTTGACTGCGGATAGGTTAAAACCCTTAACTATGTGGGTCGATATCGCGTTTCTTTCCCCTCTGGGAAGCACCTATACGTATCACGTCCCTCCCCGGCATGAACGGGCGTGCCAGCGAGGCATGCTTGTTGTCGCGCCTCTCCGAAAACGGAGGCTTTCAGGTATTATTACGGGGATTTCCACCCATCCGCCGCGGGATCTCGCCCCGGAGGCCATAAAGCCGCTGCTGGCTATTCCGCTAAAAATGCCCGTGTTCAATGCT
>JANTFN010000275.1 GCA_024763435.1 Thermodesulfobacteriota bacterium
TGGTAGTTCTCCAGAATCGCGGCGGTTGTTCGGCCCACGGCGAGTCCGGACCCATTGAGGGTATGAACCAGCTCCGCCTTGACACCCGGTTTTCTCCGAAAGCGGATACCCGCCCTGCGGGCCTGGAAATCCTCGAAATTGCTGCACGAGGATATTTCACGGTAAACCTTCTGCTGCGGCATCCAGACCTCGATATCGTAGGTCTTGCAGGATGAAAACCCCAGATCGCCCGTGCAGAGGTTTACGACACGGTAGGCAAGCCCGAGGCGTTTAAGGATCTCCTCCGCGTTGGCAAGCAATTTTTCAAGCTCGTCATAGGAACTTTCAGGTGTCACAAATTTGACCAGCTCCACCTTGTTGAACTGGTGCTGGCGTATCAGGCCCCGGGTGTCCTTCCCCGCCGAACCGGCCTCTTTTCTGAAACAGGGGGTGTAGGCTGTGTAATAAATGGGCAGTCGGGCGCCATCAATGACCTCTTCGGCGAAAATATTCGTCACGGGCACTTCCGCTGTTGGAATCAGAAAATGATCCCACCCCTCGATCTTAAACAGGTCATCCTCGAACTTCGGGAGCTGGCCGGTTCCCGTCATGGTTTTGCGGTTGACCATGAAGGGGGGAAGAATCTCCGTATAGCCGTGCTCGCCGGTGTGAATATCCAGCATGAAATTGATAAGCGACCGCTCAAGGCGCGCGCCCATTCCCTTGTATAACGCGAACCGCGCCCCGGAAAGTTTCGCCGCGCACTCAAAATCGAGAATGCCGAGGGCCTCGCCGATATCCCAGTGGGCTTGAGGTTCAAAGGAAAATTCCGGCGGTGTGCCCACGCGCCTTACCTCCGGATTGTCCGCATCCGTTTCTCCCGTAGGGACACTCTCGTGGGGAATATTCGGGAGGGTCATCATGAAGACATCCAGCTCCGCCTGGAGGTCTTTCAAAACCTTGTCCAGCTCCTTGACACGGGAAGAAACCTCCCGCATTTCCAGAACCTTGTCTTCAGCGGGTTCCCCCGCTTTTTTGAGGGCCCCGATTTCAACAGAGACGGTATTACGTCTGTTCTTGAGGGTCTCAACCTCTGTGATAAGGCTCCGCCGTTTTATATCAAGTTCCCGGAATGGGGACAGGCTGATATGGGCGTCGCGGGTCTTCAGGCGCCTTTCCACGTCATCAATGTTTTCCCGAATATATTTTAAATCCAGCATGATCCCCCCGCCTGAAAAATTTTCCTGATTATACCCGAAGTCCGGTCAATTCGTCAAATAGAATTTTCAGCAGACAATAAGGTTGAATGGCTACGCCCATTTTACCGGGATGCCTTCTTTAATCAACTGGCTTATCAGGACATCACTGGCCATTGTAACCGGTTCATAGGCCATCCCGAGCGGCGGGCTGAAGATGTTTTCATACTGGGAGAGCTTCCCGAGTGTGACCTTTTCCCCGATGATAATAATGGCGCGTTCCGCCATCCGGCTGACCTCTTTCGGGCCGATAAACTGGGCACCGAGCAGCGCCTGGGAGGCCTTGTCGGCCACGAGTTTCAGCCACAGGGGCTTTCCATCGAACATGACCTTTCGCGTCATTCCCTTTCTTACAGCCGTCAGGACCTGAAATCCGTGTTTCAGGGCGGCCTTTTCCGTAAACCCCACGCTGGCAATCGTGGTATCAAATACCTCGGTTCCCAGGGTATTCAGGGCCCCTGTAAACGGGACTGTGTTGCCAAAATAGATGTTTCTTCCCGCGGTTCGCCCGGATCGGTTGGAAAAGGTTGCCAGGGCCGTCAGGGATTTTTCGCCCGTGAGCATATTCCAGCCTTCCATACAGTCCCCCGCGGCATAGATGGACGGGTCGCTGGTCTGAAGAAAGGGGTTGACCTCAATACCGCCGGTAATACCGATTTTCAAACCGGCCGCGCGGGCAAGTTCCACTCTGGGCGTCACCCCCTTGGCAACAATCGCAAAATCAACCTCGATGTTGTTTCCATCGCTCAGGGAGAGCTCAAGAGATTTTCCCTGATCCTCGGCCTTTGTAACGGAGGTGGAAAACCGCAGGTCTATGCCGCCACTAACAAGCACAGGTTCAAGTTTTTCAGCCATGTCCGGGTCAAGCTGCTTCGACATGACCTGGGGCGAAGAAACAAGGAGATAAACCTTGTCGTATCCCTGCTTTACAAGGGTTTCCGCCATCTCAAGCCCGATGGCGCCCGCTCCCAGGACAGCGGCGCGTTTTCGCGTTGGAATCAGCGCGTCCAGCGCGCGGGCCTGTTTCAGTTCCGTGGTCAGTGTAAAAACCTTGTCGCCTGTCAACCCGGGAATCCGGGGGTCTCTGGCCTGCGCGCCTGTGTTGATAAGGAGAATATCGTAGGGAACTTCCCCGCCATTGACGGTAATTGTTTTCTTCTCTCTGTCAATCGCGCTTGCTTCCGTTTCAAGGTGAAGGCCCAGCCCCTTCTTTTCAAACCACGGTGGTGTGGCGTAAAACATATCCTCAAAGGCAAGGACATTTCTGAGGACAAAAGGCTGCTCGCAGGGCGTGTAGGCCGTTTTATCCCGGCGGGTATAAATATCGATCTGGGCCTTGCTGCCGAGGATCCGCAGCGTATTTCCGCAGACGATACTCGCGCCGCCCCCGCCAATCATGACAATCTTCATCTGTCAATCCTCCTTATAAACCGGTAATTTTTAACGTTT
>JANTFN010000276.1 GCA_024763435.1 Thermodesulfobacteriota bacterium
ACCCCACTTTTGGCCGAAACGGAAAAATGGGGAATAATATAAGGGCGCCCACATGCCCTGTTGATCACCGTAAGCTTTGGGAGAAACCATGTGAGCTGTTCACGCGAATGCAACGTGTAAGCGAGATAACAGGGATTAGAATTGTTACCGAACCTGCCTTGATACCGTCGGGATGAACATGCTATAATCCCTTGAAAAAATGACAGGTGAGGGACCATGAGCCTTTTGGAAACATTGAAAAATCGGGGATTTTTGTATCAGGTAACGGATGAAAAAGGCCTCCTGGCGGCTGAAGAGGCCGCGCCGCTGATCGGCTATATCGGGTTTGATCCCACGGCGGAAAGCCTGCACGTGGGATCACTGGTTCCCATTATGGCGCTGGTTCACATGCAGCAGGAAGGGCATCGGCCCATTGCGGTGCTGGGCGGCGGCACGGCCATGGTGGGAGATCCCAGCGGAAAGACCGAAATGCGTAAAATTTTGTTGAAGGAACAGATTGCCGCCAACGGTGAAAAAATAAAGAAACAACTGGGGAAATATCTTGATTTTGAAAGGGGAAAGGCCCTTGCCGTGGATAACGCGACATGGCTTCTTTCCCTGAACTATGTTGATTTTTTACGGGAAATTGGGCGTCACTTCAGCGTAAACCGTATGCTCACGGCCGAGTCCGTACGACAGCGCCTGGAGGCAGGGCTTTCCTTCCTTGAATTCAACTATATGCTCCTGCAGGCCTATGACTTTTACAAACTGAACGAGACGCATGCGTGTGTTTTACAGATGGGAGGACAGGACCAGTGGGGCAATATCGTGGCAGGCATCGACCTGATACGGCGAATGAGCGGGAAGGCCGCATACGGGATGACCTTTCCTCTCCTGACCAATGCCAGCGGAGAAAAATTCGGTAAATCGGTGGCCGGGGCTGTCTGGCTGGATGCCGAAAAAACCTCCCCGTATGATTTCTATCAGTTCTGGCGCAACACAGACGACAGGGATGTTGAAAAGTTCCTGGGATTCTTTACGTTCCTGCCCATAGAAGAAGTGAAACGCCTGGGGAACCTGAAGGATAAGGCCTTGAACAGGGCGAAAGAAATTCTTGCCTATGAGGCCACGCGGATAACCCATGGCGAGACGGCGGCTCGAAAGGCATATATGGCATCGGTCGGCCATTTCGGCCAGGCGGATCCGACTGGATCGGTTGAAACCTCATCGACTATCCGTTCAATTACAATAAACGTGGGGGCTTCTGTCCCTGTTTACCTGCTTCCCGCGGCTCAGACCGCGCCGGAAATACCGGCTATTGACCTGTTTGTTTTGAGCGGACTGGCCAAAAGTAAAAGCGAAGCGCGGCGTTTAATCGGCCAGGGAGGTGGCTACATCGGAGATGAAAGAATAAGCGGGGTTGAAACCACGATTTTACAAGATGACCTGACCGGGGAGGGAATTGTCCTCCGGGCGGGGAAAAAACGCGTTATTCGCATTAAAATACAGGGAGGATAACATGCCGGAAACAATTTCTCTTGAGAAAATTAAAGAGGCTATTAACAAGCTGGAACACCCGGAGATTGCCGCGACATTCAGCAAACTCGGTATGGTTGGAGATGTAAACACCAAAGAAGATGGCATCGAAGTAGAAATCCGGGTTCCGTTTCCGAACATCCCTATCAAAGATTATCTCGCGGGGATGATAAACACGGCGGTGAAAGAACTCTCCCCGGCAACGCCGGTCGCGTTTAACTTTACGGTTATGTCCGAGGATGCCCGAGGCAGGTTTCTCTCAAAGGCGCGGGAAAACTGGAAGGGCGAGATCTGACCAGCACAAAAATTCTCTGTTTCCCCGGAGTGGTCGCTTTTCCGGAGAATTAGCCGCCAGTTTCCGGTTTTCCAAAGAGGGGGTTCCCTGTCTGGAAGAGAAGGCGCAAGGGATCCAGCGCAAACATGAGGCGCCCCTTTCCCTCCCGTTTTACGACCGGGGCGCTCCCGGGATAGGGCTTCCAGGTGCGATACCAGTGGATATTTAAGTCCACGCCTTTTTCACCCACAAGAATTTTATCCGTTACAACCGTTATCTTAATGTCACGCGAGGCGGAGAAATCGCTGAGAACAGAGGATCGGAATGTCTTGAATTTAGGGTATTTCTTGCTGATCCATATCATAAATTCGTCAATTTTTCGTGCCTCGTAGGCCCCCTGCATGGCAAGGAGGGTTTTGACAACCTGACGTTTAACACCCTGTTCATAGGAAACAGCCTTTGTCGGTGGCATACAGGTGACAAAAATCCCGCCCGCGAGGAACAGGAAGACAACAGCAAGGAGACTAAACCTGAGTTGGCGGTTCATGGGTCTCTTCCTTTGGGGTTACCCGGACAGTTTTCAGTTGTTCTAAAAGAGCTGCGGTTTTCCGGGTGTTCATTTCAATATCAATAAAAAGATGGATGGCATTGCTCAGCGCGTAGAGGAAAAGGGCGTTGAGGATAAAGCCGGCTAAAACGACAAAAGAGGTGACAAATTTACCAAACACGACAAAATCTTTGTAAGGGGCGGGGGTTTGAAGCAGGTGAATAAAGGCCGTCCCCCCGAAAAGGATTGCGAAAAAAACAATGAAACCCAATATAAGGCTTATCCATGCCCCCAGTTTCAGGAGCCACGAAATGAATAAAAGGG
>JANTFN010000277.1 GCA_024763435.1 Thermodesulfobacteriota bacterium
GTTTCCCCTTTCAAAAAAACTAATCACCTACGGGGAAATTCCCGGGGGATTGACCTACGCGGGGGTGTTTCGACGACGGGTTATCATGCCGTTTCTCAACGCCTTTGGCGAAAACCTCGAAGGGTTCAAAAAAACCGCTGAATCCTTAAAGGGTGTTCCCGCCCTTTTTGGAGACGCGGCTTATACCTTCCACATATTTCCCAGAATTCCCGTGACTCTCGTTTTGTGGGCTGGCGACGAGGAGTTTCCGCCTGCGGGGAAAATGCTTTTTGATGCCTCCATTGATCACTACCTCTCCCTTGAAGACGTGGTGGTTATGGGAGAAATGGTCATAGGAAGAATGAAGGCCGTCCTCCAGACCTCGGCATCCTGAAAGAGAAGAGACATTTCATGACTGAGTTTCTTAAACATGGCAACGCCCGTTTAACCCCTTTTATCGCTGCTGTTTTGCTCTTTCTCTTCCTGTTTCCCATTTATGGTTACGGGTTTTCACTGACCTTTCTGGCCGATAATTCCAATACGATTGTCATCGGAACGCCGAGGGTGAAAAACACCTACTGGCAAAACGGCATTATTAAAACCCGCGCGGTTCTGGATATCTACCAGGTGGTCAGGGGGGAAAAAACGATACGTGAGATGTCGATTATCTATGATGGCGGCGTGGTTGGCTTCACGGGCCTGCGTGTTTCGCATGGTGTTAAACTCCCGATAGGTCAAAAAGCCCTTGTCTTTCTCAAAAGCGCGTCGGGGAACCACAGGGTCGTAAACGGGGAATATGGCGTTTTTTTCCTCTCTCCCTCTAAAGAAGGCGAACGCGCGGTAAATTCGAGTGAATTTTCTTCCGGGGGCCTCTCTATCGGTCCGGCTTTGAACTCAGCCGCAGGCAATAGGGGAATGTCCCTGAAAACCCTCCTCCAGTTTATTGAAGCGCACCCGGCCAGGAAATACTCTCGATGAAAAAAACCCTCTTTACCGGTCTTTTGATTTTCTTTCTCGCCGCCAACGCATCTGCCTATAAACTTGAGTACGATGGAAACGGCCATAACCTCCACTGGGCCTCTAATCAAATCCCTGTTTCCTATCGAATTACCACCTCTCCCGTTATTGATCGCGATGCCTTTATAAATATCGTGAATGCCTCCTTCGGCACATGGCAAGGAGTTGGTTCCGCCGCGATTTCCTTTCAGTATCTGGGTCTGACAAACGTGAAAGAGCCGGCACTCGATGGAGAAAACAGCATCCTCATGAGCCGTGAGGTCTCCGGCAATGACGTCGTCGGGCAGTCGTATATCTTTTATTCAACCCTGGATGGGCATATCCTGGATGTGGATATTGTCCTGAACACCTCCTACCCGTGGTCAACAGAAGGTCAGGCCCGGAAGTTTGATGTTCAGAACGCTGCAACCCATGAAATAGGCCATTTCTGCGGTCTGGACGACCTTTATGCCGATACGGACCGCGAAAAAACAATGTATGGGTACATGGATTTCGGAGAAACCAAAAAAAGAACCCTGGATGCGGATGACATGGCAGGCCTTGCTATCATTTATCCCGCACAGACAGCTTCAGAGGATTCCGGCGGTGGTGGCGGCGGCTGTGGCACAATTTCCGGACATAACACAGGACCGGGCGGAGGGGCTGTCAATTTTCTCTGGCTTCTTGTCCTCCTTGTCGTTTTAGGGGTAAGACGCCTGTTCCACGTTCAGAAACGACAAGGGCCTCCTTCTCTGTGAAAAGGACATAATTTTTTTGTTTCTGACGGCCCGGTCATTTGCAACAAATACATTTTGCGATTGACAAATGAATCAATTTTGCTAAACTTCTTTCAGGAGCTATGATGGTCTTGTAAGAGAGGTGGCGCGGCCGGGCAGGAAGGCTCAAATTCAAAGGGCGCGAAACCGTTATTTTGTAACCTTTTGAAAAAGGAAAAGACAATGGATGTAGCTATTTTTATGACCCCGGATCCCATTACGATTACGAAATACACAAACATTTATGATGCCAGAAAAATCATGGAGGATCACAACATCCGGCGACTTCCTGTCATCGACGGACAACGCCTAACAGGAATTGTGAGCAAGACTGACATCCTTGAGGCCTCACCCCCGGACCTCTCAAAACATTCCATTCATGAGCTCAACTATATTCTCTCAAGGATGATCGTCTCGGAAATCATGACCAAGCATCCCTTAACGGTAGCCCCGGGTACATCGATTGAGATTGCCGCCAAGCTGATGAGAAAATACAAAATTTCCTCACTTCCCGTCCTTGATGAAGGTAAGATTGTGGGAATTATCACGGAATCTGACCTGTTCGACGCCTTTATTGATATTATGGGCGGAACGGTGCGGGGATCCCGCCTTGTCCTCAACTTGGAAGACACGCCGGGTGCGTTGGCAAATGTGACGCACATCATTTCTCAGCATAAAGCGAATATCCTGAGTGTTGTCAGCAGCCGGAGAAAATCTCCGGAGGGAAAAAGTGCTATTCTTATTAAGCTGGACCGGGAAGACGTCTCTGATATTGTGGAAGATATGCGGGAAATTGGTTTGTCCGTGACGGCAAGGTTTGAGGAGGCTGTTTAACCGGTTCTCGCCGCAAATCCACCCTGAAA
>JANTFN010000278.1 GCA_024763435.1 Thermodesulfobacteriota bacterium
TTCTTTTTGATACACGTATTAAGATATCCAAGGGCCTTTTTAAGCCATTTTCTGTCTTTCCGCTTTGAAAATTCGTATTTAAGCAGATAGGCGTCTGCCGCGCTGATGTAGGCGGCAAGAAAATCAGGGGCTTCTTTAATAAGCTGATTAAACGTTTTCAAGGCCTTGTCAATCCCCTGAAAACCTTCCTTTTTAAGCTGCTTGATGGCTTTCGCATGTCTTTTGCTGACGGATAATGCCCCTTGCGCCGGAGATTGAAAACAAACAATCCCGAGAAGAATTACGATGCCCAAAAAGCCGGCCTTGCATCGCTTTTTCGCTTTCATTTTTTCCTTTTGTTCCTGAGTTTTTTGATGTGCTTTGAGGCAACTATTTTCTCCTGATGGGTTTTTGACCTTGTTTTCACATTCATCAAAGTCAGGCGCGCGCGGGTGTTTTTCCCGTTTTTCTCATAGAGGAGGGCCAGTTCCCTGAGGGCACGAATGTTATCGGGAAAGGCCTCCGTATAGGGTGCCAGCCAAGAAATGGCCTTTTTGTTGTTCCCCATGTATGTATAACAGGCTGCAAGGGTATAATAGATTTCATAGTAATTCGGATCGATGCTCAGGGCCCTTTCGTAGAACAAGACAGCTTTCTTCCAATTTTTTTCTATGACAAAGCTGCCAGCAATAGCGATCCACGCTTCAGGCGTTTCACGCACGGATATGGAACGTTTGAAGCATGAACGTGCCTGATCAAGATACCCTACGTTCTGCCATATCAGACCAAGTTCAAGGCACAGGGAAACGGAATTTTTATAGCGTGTTTTTTTGAATCCACAGACCTTTTTAGCTTCTTTGATCCGTTTAAGTTTGATCAGCAGGATAAGATATGTTTTCAACAGTTCTTTTGATGAAGGGACCTTTTGCATACCTGTTTTGAGGTTGTTGACAGCCTCTTCCTTTCTCCCCAGATAAAACAGAAGGTAGCTCTTTTTTTTGTAGGCGTCCACAATTTTAGGATTGTAACCCAGCACGGTATTTACATGAGCCAGTCCTTCCAGCAGCATCCCCTCATTTTTCCTGCCGGACAGAGCGTACTGGTAAAGAAGGGCATAAACAATCCCCATGTGCGCCGGTATGGAACAGGGATTTTTCACAAGCACCTTTTTGAATATCCTCAGGGCTTTTGAGATATTATCCGCATTGGGTTTCTCCAGGAGTTTGTAACCGAAAGCGGCATTTCCATTTTGACCTTTGACATTCCTGCAATTTACAGGTAAGGACCAACCAGTTAAAACAGCTGAAGCAATTAAGAAAACCAAAAGAGATTTAAAGGCTTTTTTCACTGCCGTCTATCCATAACTTTTCACCTCTTAAAGGGCACAAGCACCCTAAGGCACAGATGTAAAGTCATCAAGGCTTGATACCCAGAAATAAATCCTCCGTGCCTACTTCCCTGATATTTTTTCTTTTTCGGTTTTTGGGGTTTGATCCTGTTCTTGCTGATTTTTTTGCCCCCGCCATTCCCCGGGCAACCACACGAGTCACAACATCCGTCATGGTCTCTGTCAGGTGAAGCTGCTAAATAGCATCTACCATTGCTATGCATACAATGGCATCCCCCGGTATGGGCGGGCGTTGGACGGGTTGGTTGCGTTAGCAAACCGGTTCCACCGGAAGATCCCGTCCCCCCTTGAGCGTTTGAGGTCGTTCTCAGTCTCATTTGGTCTTTTTCTTTTAATTTGGAAAGGTTATCCTCCACCACCGCTCCAACTTCCTGCTGCCAAATCAGCATTCCATGATCCACTTCCCGATAGAGTGCCTGTAGTGGGGTTGTATTTTATAGATCCTGTCCAGACTGCTGGATATTCACCCGACGCTGAACCGCTCGTTGCCCTGACGTCACCGGAAGGACTGATAGAACCGGAAAGTCCTCCAGACTGAGAGCCGGAATAAGACCCTGAAATTGATCCTCCAGAGATAATCATTGTGAAAGATCCGCTTTCGCCGTCTCCGCCCCAAGATCCAGAGAGAGTTCCGTGTAAAGGGGAACCATGAGTGTTGCCCGAACCATCTGACCCATTAGTACCGGGTGTGTTATTGCCGGACGAACCACCTGACCCATTAGTACCGGGCCTGTTATTGCCGGACGAACCACCTGATGAATGATCATGGGAAGAAGTGTCAGTCAAGGGTTGATTTGTGATGCCCAATTTGTTGGAGGCAACCTTTCCTAAGCTTTGTCCGGCACGGCTAAACGCCTGATCCAGACCCTGCGCAACACCTCCAGTAAGTCCCTGCATAAGGGCACCACCAAAAGTAGGCTGGCTGCGCTGGACATCCGCCGCGCTTTCGGCGCTCTGATGCGTATCGGCCGCGTGGGAAAGGGCGTTTTGCTCAGTCTGGGCACCCGTATCTATCCTGTTCTGCGCAACATTCCCCTGGGCCTGTGCGCCGGTTGATCGTTCCGCCTGGGTTAACGCTGCGACTTGCTGGGTATTTTGGGTATCCCGATTACTCCGGGTATCATTTTCCTGAAGTGCTGAACCACTTGTATTAGGGTTCATCTTATTTGCAAGGGCGATGTTTGCCTGATTGGGTAAATTTTTCCCGTTGCCCCCCCC
>JANTFN010000279.1 GCA_024763435.1 Thermodesulfobacteriota bacterium
CGGGGCCTTCGGGATGCCTCAGTTTATCCCTTCAAGTTTCGAGAAATACGGTATTGACTGGGAAAAAGACGGAAAGGTTAACCTGAATAAGTTACCGGATGCAGCCGCTTCCGCCGCCAATTATCTCCGCGCGCACGGCTGGAAAAAAAAGATGAACCATGCAAGGGCCTTAAAGGTCATCAAACGCTACAACCACAGTCAGCCTTACGCAGATACCATTCTGGAAATTTCAAAGCAACTTAAAAAAAATGATGGCGCGTTTAAGCCGCCTCTTTGAACCTGTTTTTGGGATTTTCCCCGCCTGAATCTGCAGCGGATATCATTTCTAAGGAAATGGAGCGGGCAACGGGACTCGAACCCGCGACCCCAAGCTTGGGAAGCTTGTGCTCTACCAGCTGAGCTATGCCCGCATCTGTATTGACTTGTACCATTTGATTGTTTAAAAGTCAACGGAAGACAACGATAAAGGAAAATAAGATGAGATTAAAAAATATATTTCCCCCTCAAAAATCTGAAGCCGCCGTATTTGTTTTTTATGGGATCTAAAATTAAAATCGATCGTGCCCTTGCCCCCATTGGGGGGCTGTTGACCCTCTCGGAGCGTTTTATAACCGGGGATAACCCTTTGGGGATCCTGGCGCAGGCCGCGATTCTTGTGCGGGGCGAAAAAATTCTGTGGGTCGGGAAACAGGATGATGTTCCCGCAAGCTTTGACCTTACAGAAGCGGATATCGTTGATCTGTCCGGGGAGACCGTTATGCCCGGGCTTATCGATTGTCATACCCATCTTGTTTTTTCCGGAAGCCGGGCCGGGGAATTTGATTTAAGGGTTAAAGGGGCAACGTATCTTGAGATTCTGAAGGCGGGAGGCGGCATAGGCGCAACGGTCCGGGCAACGCAAGAGGCCTCTTTTGATGAATTGTATGACCTGGGCATACAGCGGCTTTCACACATGATGCGGCGTGGCGTCACGACTGTTGAAGCAAAAAGCGGTTACGGTCTTTCCCCGGAGGGGGAGCGCCGGCTCCTCGAGGTCATGCGGGCGTTAGACCGGGATCATTCTGCCGAGATTGTCCCGACTTTTTTAGGCGCGCACACAATTCCCCCCCGCTATAAAGAGAATCCGGGGAAATATGTTGAGAGTGTTATACAGGAAATGATTCCCGACGTGGCCGATAAAAGCCTGGCGGAGTTTTGTGACGTTTTCTGCGAAGAAGGTGTTTTTGATGTAACGGCAAGCAGAAAAATATTAGAGACTGCCCGGCAGTACGGACTGCGCCTGAAAATTCACGCGGATCAACTTGCCGCGTCAGGGGGAGGCGCCCTTGCGGCAGAGCTGAAGGCGACCTCGGCGGAGCACCTCGAATACCTTCCCGAGGCCGTTATCCCGGCCTTCCGCGATGCGGGGACCGTTGCTGTCCTCCTCCCCGTAGCGGGCCTCTACCTGATGATGGACAGAATTCCGCCGGTTGCGTCTCTTCGCCGGCAGGGGGTTCCTATTGCGATTGCGACCGATTTTAATCCCGGTTCAGCACCCTGCCTCTCGCTGCTTACAACCATGACCCTTGCCGCGGCAACCTACCGTTTATCCACGGAAGAAATTATCAAGGGGGTTACAATCCATGCGGCCCGCGCGGTGGGCAGAGAAAAGGTCATCGGCAGGGTTGAGGAGGGATACCAGGCGGACTTTTCCATGTTCCCGGTCAGGGATTATGCCCTGATTGTAACAACCTTTGGGGAAACCCTGCCAACCAGAGTTATGAAAAGAGGGAAATGGGTTCCCCTTGCTTCTTCAACACAACCCCTGAAAACAGTTGTTTAATCTGGAGAGAAAACCATGAAAGAATTTATTGCAGCGGGTGTTCAGATTGCCCCGATTCTCGATAATATTCCTCAGACCATTGAAAAATGCCTTGACTGGTTAGAGAGGGCTGTCAAAGAATGTGAAGCGGACCTTGTCGTTTTTCCGGAAACGATGACAACCGGTTTTGCTCCGGGCATTCCCCGGCATGATTTATATGAACGGGTTAGTGCCGTCCCGGGCGTATTGACGCAGCCCATACAGAAGGCGGCAAAAAAACTTGGCGTCCATGTCGTGTGGCCTTCCTATACACGGGGGGAAGCGAAGGATGAGGTTTTTAATTCTTCAATCCTGATCAATGATTCAGGGGAAATTATCGGGGTTTACCATAAGACACATCCCTTCCCAACGGAGAGAATCGGAGGTGGCGGCTGGACCACGCCGGGGAACAGCATTCGCTGTTTCGATACCCGGCTTGGAAAAATCGGCATGATGATTTGTTATGAAGGGGATTTCCCGGAGATTGCGCGGGTCCTCGCGGTGCAGGGGGCAGAGGTTATTGCCAGACCCTCGGCACTCCTTCGGAGTTTCGATATCTGGGATTTGACAAATCGTGCTCGTGCCTATGATAACCACGTCTATATTGTCGGGGTTAACATCGTAGGGCCGGACGCCGGAGATAACTATTATTTTGGTCACAGCATGATTGTAGATCCCATCACCCGCCGGCTTGCCCAGGCGCGCGGAA
>JANTFN010000280.1 GCA_024763435.1 Thermodesulfobacteriota bacterium
GCCCCCTCGGTTTCAATCTGGAAGCGGGCGATTTCAAGGAAACGTTTTTTCAACTCCCGGTTTCTTTCATAAAGGGTGCCTTCGGGGATATTGAGGGGCCGCATGGAGGTCATCCAACGCGCGCCTCCCATAAGCCGGATTCGCCTTGTAAACTCGGGAATAGTCGCGTCGCTTTTGCTGACAACGCCAAAGGAGTCCGCAAGCTGACGGGCGAGATGAATCGTGGCAGACCCCAGGCCGACGACCGGGATATCCACCGCGCCGCGTGCCGCTTCAAGACCAAAATCACAGATGCCATGGATGACAATCGCGTCAGCCCCCCGGTGTTCCGCGGCCATCGCGAGCTGCATTGTTTCCGCGGCAAGGAGAGAGACATCCGCGCCCGTCTTGATGCCCCGCGGTTCGTTCTGGAAGGTAAGAGGCGTAATTTCCGTGTCTTTCGAGACAAACTGCCGGATATGATCCACGCGCATGCGGATGCCCGCCTCATCGAGGGCTCCCGGTATAATGACTGCCAATCGTATGGCCATCCTTTTCTCCTTATGATTCCCGAAGGGATGAAAGAGGGTTTTAAGGTTTTCCGAGGATTTTGATTCTTCCGTCAGGGGCGGGCGGAGAGACCACTTTGTGGTTCTGCACATATTCCGACAGGATGGAATAAAACGTGGAATAGGTATTGTTCACATTTTTCGCGTATTTTTTGAACCAGAAATAGCCGTCCCCTTCTTTATCAACGAGAAAACTGTTGGTGAGGACCCTGTAATACTTTTCGGGATTCAGGGGTGTCCAGGTTCCGGACGCATCCTGTATCTCAATCCGTTTTACGCGGTGGCCGCGCGCGGCAACTTTAAGGTGCCCCGACGCGTCTTTGGCAAGGGTTTGTTTGCCGGCATTGAAATCAATCGTGTACCGCAGGCCCGCAACCTGCATGAAGCCGCCCAGGCCGTAACTGGCCGCACTCCTCTCAAGGATTTCCCGGATATAGTTCCCCTGTATCTCAAGGGTGTAGGCATAATTCCTGAATTCATCAATCTGCTGAAGCATAATGTCCGTGATATTCCCGGCCGGATAAACCTTTTTCCCGCGAAAAGCGCCAGAATTATTGAGAACAACAGCCACCTTGAATTTTTTCTTCAGCAGGTTGTTGATAAGGTCCGCGACACTGGATTCGGATTGTCTTACGGCCTTTTTGCTCAAATCCCATGGCTTGTCTGTTGTGCCGAGGACAACCGCCGCGGGAAGGGATTTCCGGTAGGCGGCAAGGAGTTTGGCAACCTTCGGATCAGGTTTAATCGCGGCCCGAACGGGAATCAGGGTATAGCGTGTCTTTCCCGGAATTATTTTCCCGCCGGTGCCGGTAAAAAAATCAAGTTTTACGAGAAAGGCCCCCTTCTCCCCCCCATTGACAATCAGGGTCTTCCCAACGACAACAGGTTTCTTCAGGTAGGCGTGGGAATGGCCCCCGAAAATAATGTCAATCCCGGAAACGCGCGCGGCCAGTTCCCGGTCATACCGCGCCCCGATATGGGTCAGGGCGATGATAACATCGGCGCCCTTTTCCTTCAGGAGGGCAACCCGCTGTTTTGCCGAACGCGCATTGTCCTTTCTTACCCGGACAGGTTCGGCAGAGGTGACGTAGGGCAGGTCCTGGGTGATAAGGGAGAAAAATCCGAAGGTCACCCCGTCATAATTCCTGAGGAGATAGGGGCTGCATTTTCCCTGAAGGGGCGTGTTTTTAACGGCAAGGTTTGAACAGAGGGTCTGAAACCCCGCAACGGACAGGGCATCGGCAAAAACGGCGGGACCTTTATCAAACTCGTGGTTTCCCGGCGCGAAGAGATCATATCCCGCGCGTGACATCAGCGTAAAGATTGCCTTGCCCTTAAAGACATGGAAAAAGGTGCCCATCAGGTCATCACCGGTCGAAACCGCGATGACACGGCCCGGGTTCGCGGCTTTCATTTGTTTGATAAGGGCCGCGATTCGTGAAATCCCGCCCACGGGGGCTTGGGTATCCTTGCCTTTTGCGGGAAGGGCCGTCATCATTCCCTGAAGATCCGCGGTTCCCGTCAGGATAAAGTGCTTTGGGGCGGCGGGCGTGTTTTCGTTTGATGCGAGGCTGGGACCGCGCGCGCAGGATATCAGGAACAATATACAGGCAGCGACACAGAGAAAAGAACCCCCTGCCTTTTTTTTCATCCATAAATCGCGAATCATGTCCATTGTATCTCCTTATGGTTACAGGTGCTGGAGGAAAAAGTCAGCGCCCCTTTTTGAGGTTGTTATGCGATGGCGTTTATCATTTTTACTGTTATATTGTCAATCACAGATTCAACTCGTAAGTGCAACATTTGGGGTTAAAGTTGTAGAGGTATTATAGAACACCTCATAAGGGGTTTTGAACCCTAGTTTTTTACGGGGTCTGTGATTCAAACGATCCATAGCCCATTTGATATCATTTTTATCAATTGAGGTGAAATCCATCGACTTTGGGAAGTATTGCCGGATTAGGCCGTTGAAGTAAACGTCCGTTCCAAGCCCTTTG
>JANTFN010000281.1 GCA_024763435.1 Thermodesulfobacteriota bacterium
TCCATCACGGGTTCAAAAGGCCGGAAAACCGTTCCTTCCGGAACGGCCCTGACCGTCAGCGGTAACCCCTCAAGGAGAGAAAGAACTTCTTCAAGCCCCGTGAAGACCCCCCACTTCCAGTCATCATGGAAGCCCTTCGCGATAAATTCAGCCTTGACAACCGCGTCCAGCCCTTTTTCTTCAATAATCTGGTGCGTCCGGACAAAATAGATATCGGTTGTTTTTCCCTCTCTTACCTCTTTAGGGGTCGCAATATGAAATTCAGGGGATTTGTCTTCCCCATTCGATTTTATTTGCATTCGCTGACTCCAAGTTTTCTGAGAACAACCATCATGGGACAGAAATTTGTAAAGGCGGATTGAAGGAGATTCAGTCCCACAAATCCCGTAAAGATAAACCAGTATTTACTGTAAACAAAGCCGAGAATAACTGTTCCAAGAATAACAACGCCAGCAATCAGCCGCAACCAACGCTCAATATTCATTTTCCCCTCCTGAAATTTTTTAAACTATAGCCTTTCACATTCTGAAAGGCAAGACACAAAAGCAAAAAGTACCTTTCATACAATTTCAATCAATCCAGATCACCGCACTTCCATCAATTCCACCCTGTTTGACTTTTATCATGACCTCAGGAAGATCATCAAACCCAAAGGTCTCGAATCGGGATTTTATTCTTTCCTTTTGCGCGATATCAAGAAACTCCTGTCCGTCCTGGCGTGTAATGTTCGCCAGGCTGATAATAGACCGCTCCATCCAGATGTGATTGTAATCCTGAAGTGTCAGGGGTGTCATGGTAACGGGTGAAAGGACCAGACGCCCGCCCCGCTCAAGCTGTGCGAGAATCCCCTCTACCAGGTCCCCCACCGGGGGGAAAAGAATGGCCGCGTCCAGCTTGTCCGGCAGCTGCTGCGTATAATCACCTGTCCAGTCCGCCCCCATTTTTTCGGCTGCCTCCTGATTTTTCTCACTTCTTGTCACAACGAAAATCCGGATCCCCTTCGCGCGGGCAACCTGGAGGACATACGAGGCAGTGGGACCGTACCCATAAAGCCCCAGGGCATCCCCGCGCCCAATATCGGTCAGGCGAAAGGCCCGGTACCCCGCTATCCCGGGACACATGAGGGGGGCCATTTCCCCAAAGGACATCCTGTCCCCGAGGGCAAACGCAAATTCCCCGGGAATGGTTGCATATTCCGCGAATCCGCCATTGACATCCCAACCGGTAAATCGGGCTGTCTCACACAGGTTTTCCCGGTCCGACCGGCAAAACTTACAGACTCCGCAGGCCGAATGCAGCCAGGCAATACCGGCGCGCTGACCAGGCTTAAATCCCTTAACCCCTTCGCCAATTTTATCCACGATACCTACAATTTCATGGCCGGGAATCAGCGGGGATTTTTTAAGCGGCAGATCGCCTTCGATAATATGGATATCCGTCCGACAGACACCGCAGGCGACAACCTTTAAGCGGATCTCCCCCGCGACCGGTTCCGGCATCTCAACACTCTTTTTTGTCAGCGGTTTTTGATCTATCGGGGCCTGCCTGTCAAGGACCCATGCCTTCATCATCCCCATTCTAAATCACCGATATCCTGCCGTAACAGGTTTGCTGAAAACGCTCATAAGATTTCCGGAAGGTCTTAACCGCCCGGGGAAGCATTGCCATCAAATCCCCCGCTGTCACGCCATCCTCGCCCTTTTCCGCCGTGGCAAGGTCACCGGCAAGACCATGGAGGAAGACACCTGTCCTGACGGCGTCTTTAAGGGGCATCCCCCTGCCAGCCATGGCACTGATACAGCCGGTCAAAACATCCCCCGACCCTGCCGTTGCCATCCCGGGATTTCCGCTGAGGTTCAACCACACCCCGCCATCCTCGGAACCCGCAAGACTGTGCGCGCCTTTCAGGACAATTCCGGCTTTCAAAGCGGCTGCTGTCTCCCGCAGGATACCCATCCTGTTTCCCCGTATTTCTTCCAGATCTTTCCCCGTTAATCTCGACATTTCTCCAAGATGGGGGGTCAGAATGGTAGGCGCGTGACGCCCGGCAATACAATCATGAAAACCGGCCACGGCCGTAATCCCGTCACCATCCAGCAGGACGGGAACCGGAAGCCTTTCCACAAGGTCTCGCACAAGGGTCTGCGTTTGCTCATCAAGAGATAACCCCGGGCCGATAACCACCATATTCATTCGCTCCGAAAGGGAAAGAAGCCCCTCCAGATTTTTATCGGAAATACTTCCCTGCTCGGTTTCCCACAGAGGAAACAGGACAAGTTCCGGTGCCGTGCTGCCGAGAAAAGGTGCCAGCGACTTGGGTGTTGCCAGATAGGCCAGACCGCCTCCCGCCTTCAGAAAGGAAAGGGCACTGAACCTGGGAGCACCCAGATAGTTTTGAGCCCCGGCAATAAACAGGACCTTTCCATAATCCCCTTTATGAGAATCGGAAGCCCTGGAAGAAAGTCCGGCCGGCACACCCGTTTCCAATCGAATGTCCTCTTTTTCAACCAGTTTCGGCGGAAAAGAAATGTGGGTTACA
>JANTFN010000282.1 GCA_024763435.1 Thermodesulfobacteriota bacterium
GTATTATAGAGGTCATAGGCCTTTTCGGGGGATTCATTATCATGAACGACGGCCCGGACGGCCTGGATCATGGCGGTTGGCGCGTCTGATTGGAAGATGTTCCGGCCCATATCCACGCCGCTGGCCCCCTGCTGTATGGCGTTATAGGCCATGGTGAGGGCATCCAGCTCCGGGATTTTCTTTCCGCCGGCAATAACAATCGGAACCGGGCAGGCCGAGACAACCGTGTCAAATCCCTCGTCGACATAATAGGTTTTAATGTAATGGGCGCCGAGTTCCGCGCAGATACGGGTGGCAAGCCTGAAGTACCTCGCGTCCCTTGCCATATCTTTCCCCACGGCAGTCACGGCCAGGGTGGGAATGCCATAGCGGGTTCCCATGTCAATCAGGCGGGTCATGTTGATGATGGATTGTTTTTCGTATTCGCCGCCGATGAAGACCTGGACTGCCATGGCGCAGATATTGAGACGGAGGGCGTCTTCAATGTCCACGGCGATATCTTCGTTCGAAAGTTCCTTGAGGATGCTTGAGCCTCCCGATGATCTAATAACAATGGGTGTCGTCAGGGAAGGCGGAATAATGCTCCTGAGAATACCCCTTGTCAGCATCAGGGTGTCCGCGTAGGGGACCAGGGGAAGGATGTTAATGTCAATACGCTCCAGTCCCGTTGTGGGCCCCTGAAAGTAACCGTGATCCACGGCAAGCATCACTGTCCTTCCGGATTTTGGGTTGAAGATCCGCGCGAGGCGGTTTTTCATGCCCCAGTCGTAGGCGTTGCTCCCCTTCAGAAAAAATCCATCGCTTTTCTGGGGAACATCTGTGTAAAATTGTTTGGCTTCTTTAATTCCTTCAGCATCCGGCATAAATGTCTCCTTTGTTTTCAGCAGCGTCCACTGCCACGTCTCAATTCCCGCAGTTGCACGTCAAAAAAGGTCAAAGATTTGCTGTTTTTCGCCAGCCTTCTTCTTTTAAACGATTCACGCGGTTGATTCCCCATTCCTTCAGAGCGTAAATAAACTTTTTTCGGTCCACTTTTGCGAGTTTCATAATCTCGGAACGCTCCTCTGCGCGGTCTTCGATATCCGTGGGGGTAAATCCGTTCCAGGAAAAAAAGCCCTTGTCAAAGATATAATCCGGCGTGATAGCATCCGCCGGAATTCCATTACTCATCAGGAACACCTGGGCAGCCTCCATATCAAAATCGAGAATCCACCCGTTATCCCGGACCATGGTTTTCGGATTGAAGGTGACGCCTTCGCTGCAGGAAGGACAGTAAAGATTTTCCAGAATTTCAGGGGGGAGCAGGTCTTGAAGGTTCATAAAGTTTGCTTTTCCCTGTTTGCATTTGCACTGAATGATGTGATTTTGGCACATAGTTAATTTCTCCGTAAGGTTTTTAAAAGTTATTCTGTTTGACGGTCAGTATGTTGTCAAGGGCCGCGAGGAACTGTTTGTTCGCCTGTGGCGTGCCGACGGAAACCCGCGCCCATGTTGGCATTCCCCACGACGCACTGCTGCGGATGAGTATCCCCTGTCGTGCCAGGGCGTTACAGATCGTCTGCGCGTTCGTTTGAAGGTTTACAAGAATAAAATTTGCTTGTGATGGAATAAAAGGCAGGTCACGCCTTGAAAATTCCTCCTGGAGGTTTTCTCGTTCCCGGGTGAGCGTCTCGATGACCTCATGGTAGTGCTGTGTGTCTTCGAGGGCACCCCTTGCTGCCGCGAGGGCCAGGGATGAAACGGTAAAGGGTTCCCGCGTCCGGAAAAGATACGCGATGATATCTTGCGCGGCCATGGCATAACCTATGCGGATACCCGCCAGGCCATACGCCTTGGAAAATGTCCGGAGAGAAATAAGGGGATATCCCGCTTTTATCCAGGCAGTGGTTGGCGGGAGGGATTCGGCCCCCATAAAATCCACGTAAGCCTCGTCAAAAATGACGAGAACCCCGTCTGGTATTTTTTTTAAAAAGGCCTCGATTTTATCGGGGAAGTGAATGGTTCCCGTGGGATTGTTCGGGTTGCAGAGATAAACAAGTTTTGTCCCGGGTGTAATAGCACGGATTATTGCTTCAAGATCAAACCGGTATGCCTTATCCAGCGGCAGTACCTTGGGGGTTCCCATGGAAATGAGTGCTGCGGATTTGTAGATGGGAAACGTGGGTTCACAGAAAATAACCTCGTCCCCGGGGTTCAGGAATGTCGTGGAGATCAGCGAGATAAGAGAATCTGCCCCATTTCCCAGAAGAAAAGCCTCTGCCGGGAGCCCGTGTTGTTGGCTGAGTTGTTCCCGCAATTCCCATCCCCCCGGATCTGGATAGAGATGTGCCTTAAGGGCGGCCTGGACAATGGCTTTAACCGCTTTTGGGGAAGGCCCTATGAGATTTTCATTGAAGCAAAGGCGGAGGGCATCACCCTGGTTGTCAGGTTTGTCCGCGAGATAGGGTGTTAACCCGGTAACGCTGCGACGAACAAGCTTGGAAAGTATATCAGATTTCATAAAAGTCACATACCAGAAGTTGCGTCTGAAGG
>JANTFN010000283.1 GCA_024763435.1 Thermodesulfobacteriota bacterium
ATCGATAATTGAAGCGTTATTCTATGTAATTCTCAGATTTTACTGACTATGTATAATCCGAAATTTGTAAAATTTATTTTATCATGGCCCTATATCGTTTAAACATGCCTTGAACTTGAAGCCTGGTCCATCCCCGTTTTTTCACGATTTTTCAGGCGTTTATTCTTTTTGGGGCCTCTCGGTGGTTTCTTCCGCGGCTATTTGGGCCAGTTTAAACTTTTGTATCTTGCCGCTTCGTGTCATGGGAAAGCGCGTGACAATCCTGTAATCATGCGGGACCTGTTCGGGAGGCACACGCCTTTCAACATACGCGGTAATGTCGTCCGTGGAAAGGGTGGCGTCGTCCCTCATCCTGACCCAGGCCGCGACTTCCTGCCCCTTTTCCGGGTGCGGGTAGCCAAAAACCTGTGCCTCGATAATGTCCGGCAGGGTATAGAGGACTTCTTCTATCTCAACGGGGTATATTTCAACGTCATTTCTCAGGATCACGTCCTTCAGCCTTCCCGTTATCCGGAGATACCCGTTTTCATCCATCTCTCCCAGGTCGCCGGTATGCAGCCAGCCCTCCCGGTCGATGGCCGCGTTCGTGGCGCCGGGCATCTTGTAGTATTCCTTCATGAGGAAGCCCCGCGCGCAGATCTCCCCCGGGGTCCCGGGAGGAAGGGGTTCTCCCGTTGTGGGAGAAATAACCCGGACCTCGTTGCACGCAAGCGGGGTCCCGACCGTGGAAACCCGCAGATCAATGGGGTCACCGGGACGGGTCATGGTTATCCAGGAGGCGGTCTCCGTCAGGCCGTATCCGACGGTGATATCCGTGATTCCGATCTCCTCCACGAGGCGTGTCATCAACGCCATGGGGCAGGGAGCCCCGCCAATAATCCCCTTGCTCACGGGTTTCCAGTGCTGCTTTTCAAAGGCGGGATGTTCCAAAAGTGCAACCATCATGCTGGGAGAGCCATAGATCGCCGTGCATTTTTCATCCGCAATCGCCTGAAGAATGCTTTCGGGGTTGAAATCCCGTGAGGGCATGACGAGGGTCGCCCCCTGTAAAAGCCCCGCCAGCGTGATGCAGGTGTTCCCGAACATGTGGAAGAGGGGGAAAAACAGGCACAGCCTGTCCGAGCCGTCGATCCCCTGGCGTTCGGTGGCAAAGAGGGACCTGTTCACCAGGCTCTGGTGGTCGAGAACAACGCCCTTGGGATTGCCGGTCGTTCCCGAGGTGTACATGATGGCAACGGGATCATCGGGGCGCTGGGTTTTTTCCACTTTCTCCAGGCGTTCCGGGTCGGACTTTTCCCCCGCGGCCTTCAACTGAGCCCAGGAGACTGTACCGTTTGAGAGGGCGTCTTCCATTGAAACCACGACCTTCAAGTCGGGAAGACTGGGCCGAATCTCTCCGAGTATTTTTTCGCGCGATGGGTCATTCGGATTACTGGAAAAGATAATCCCCCGGCACTCCGACTGCCCCAGGATATAGCCAAGGGTGTCCGCGCTGGCACCGGGGTCGATGGGAACCATAAGAGCCCCTGCCCTTGCCAGTGCCAGCATGGAGATAAGCCACTCAGGAAGGTTTGGCGCCCAGAGCGCCACCCGGTCCCCCTTCTCCACATCAAGCGCGAGAAGTCCCCGGGCGACCTGACCGCTTTTACGCCACACCTGTCCGTAGGTGTACCGCACCCTCAATTCCCTGTGTACGATGGCGGGATGATCCGGCCGCCCCGCGGCCACGGCACCAATCAGTTGACCAATGGTTTCAGAAACGGGTTTCATTTGGCGACCTCCTTTTCAAGATACTAGTTACGAGCTGGCCCGTCACTTTTTACACGCGGTGTCATTTCTTAATTCGCACGCTTGGCAATTCTGAGCCTTCGACTGTATCGGGCCATTTCGGCAAATGCCTTCACTGCCCTTTCCGATGATTGAAAGACCGGAAGGCGGCAGGATTCAATCAACTCAACCAATTCCATTTCCTGCCGGTCCATTGAGGTACACCACATGGCAAACGGTTTCCCGTTTTCCTTCATTTTCAATATCAGTTCAACATTTTTCTCCGAAAGGGGATGTTCCGTTTTTCCCGATGACTTCTCGCGCAACGTTTGGAGATGGAGGAAATCGGGAGGCATCTGCATAATAGCGCAATTCACATTTTTATCCTCCGGTATGGCCGAAAGGGTATCAAAAAAAACCTCGAGATTGGCAAGATGAAATTCCATACAGACTCCCGCATCAAAAGGGTTCAAGGGGATTTCCCATGAGGGGAAGATCCCCTTGAGTTTATGATAGGTTTTGTTACTCAGATGTGCCAGTTTGAGGCCGTTTATCTCGCAGGCATCTGTCGCCATCACCCCTTCCCCGCCGGAAAGTGTAATAATCGCCAACCTGTCCCCTTCGGGCACTGAAAGAAACGAGAATGCCTTGGCGAAGTCGAAAAACTCATCGAGGTTTTGCGCGCGAATGGCCCCAGCCTGGCGGATGGCACTATCAAAAACAGCGTCGTTTTCCCTGGCCAGGGCGCCTGTGTG
>JANTFN010000284.1 GCA_024763435.1 Thermodesulfobacteriota bacterium
TAGAGGCTGTCATTAACAGACGGGTTGGTAAAACTGAATCTGAAGTAATGCGTCTTTGATCCCAGATCCGCTTTCAATTTCGCGTTGTAACCACGCCCGAAAAGATTTTTGTGTTCAATGCTGCCTGTCAACATCAGGCTTTCCTGCGTGCTGTAACCGGCGCCAACCCCGAAAGACCCCCACTTCCCTTCCTCTACCTTGACATCCACATCCACAACATTCGCTTTTTTCGGGGATTTGTGCGTTTTGATGTCCGCTTCTTTGAAAAGGCCTGTTTCTTTCAATCGGTGGCGGCTTGCTTTCAGGCGGCGCCCGGAAAAGACATCCCCTTCCGCAAAAGCGAGGCCTCGTCTGATGACGTTGTCTCTCGTGGACATATTCCCCGATATTCTTATTCTGCCGAAAAAGGCCTTAATCCCTTTATCAATATTGTAAACAATTGAAACAGTTTTTTTCTTTTTATTCAGTTTCGTCAGAGGCGCGACATCCACATAGGCATATCCCTTGTCTGAATAGACATCGGTCAAGGCCACAACATCCCCGCGAACCTTTGAGCTACTGTAGGTCTTCTGGGGTTTCGTCTTTAGAAGTGCCATCATTTTCTTTTTAGCTTCTATAAAATCACCCGTGATATCCACAGATGTTACGGTGTACTGAGGGCCTTCATCAATCCGGAATGTGATATAGATAGATTTCCCCTTATCCGCTATCTTAACTTCTGGTTTTTTGACCTTTACTTCAAGGAACCCCGCGTTATAGTAAGCCCCTTTAACCATTTCGGCATCCATCTTAAGGATTTCCCGATTCAGCTTTCCTGTCCCCGTAAACCAGGACAGCCATCCGCGTGTCTTTGTATGAATAACCTTTTTAAGTTTGCTGGACGAGATATGTTTGTTGCCGGCAAAAACAATTTTTTTAACATATCCCTGTTGCCCTTCATGGATATAAAAGTGGACAGCCGCTTCATTATGCCTGAGGGGCTCCACTTTATAATCAATCTTTGCCGCGTAATACCCCTCATTGGCATAGGCGGCCTTTAATTCATCAATAGCTTTTTGTATTTTATCCGAGTTAAGGATTGTGTATTTGATACCGGATAATTTAGGGGAAACATCCTCCCTTTTCAGTTTTTTATTCCCCTTGAAAAATACCCTTACAATATAGGGTTTCTCTACCACAAGAAAAGTCAGAAGCTTGCCATTCGAAAAATCCTTGACATCCGCCTGAACGTCTTTAAAATATCCCAGATTAAATATTGCCTTGATATCCTTCCGGACGGTATCCATCTTAAGGACCTGTCCCGGCTTGCTCTGAATCACCGCCAGGATAGCATCCTTCCCAACCTTTCGGTTTCCAACGATATCAATACGCAAAATTGTTTCCCGAGCGCACACGATGGGTACAGTTAACAACAGAATTAACAATGAAATAACCGAGATTTTAACCGTCTTCATATCTCTTTTCCTGTATTGAGTTGAAAATTTGCCTTTTTCTACCAGATACCTGCCAAGATGTAAACACCTTCCGCAAAAAACACCCTATAAATACAATGGGAACACCTTTTCAATCAGTCTGGCGCGGTCAGGGAATCACCGGTAACATAGACAACATTCTTTGTGGTCTTTTTACCATGATACATTGCCCTGTCCGCCGCTTCAAGAAGTTCTCTGAAATTTTTTGTCTGCCCGGGGTACACAGCGACACCAATACTAACGGTAAGGCGTATTTCCTCTCCCTCTCGGGATTGAAAAGCATGCGATGCAATATTCGAGCGGATTCTCTCTCCTATCTGCCGCGCAGGGTCAAGATTTGTCGCGGGTAAGATGATTACAAATTCGTCCCCTCCAAACCTGAAAACCAGTTCTCCTCTCCGGAGATTATGTATAAGAATATCTGCGATCTCCTTTAGCAGTTTACTCCCAACAAGGTGTCCAAATGTATCATTAACGCCTTTAAAATTATCAATATCGAGAAACAGGGCCGCAACCGGATATCCCTTTGTATCCGCTTCAAAAAGTTCATTTTCTACCAGAAATTTAAAAGACCGCATATTGTAGAGCCCGGTTAAATCATCTTTCAGTGCAATTTCACGCGTCTTGAGAAATTCCATCAAGTTCGAATAAATAATCCCCGATTCATTAATCAGCTCCTCGATACCGGGCAGCAGTGGCATAAAAAGCTCTTTCGCACGTTCGCCGAGAAAAACACCGATAATTCCCCTGCCCAACTCGGCATTTCCAATCGAAACATAGAGATAATTCCCCGATCCTCCCACAATTTTTCTTATGGGAGCAGGTATTTTATCCGCCTGCACAAAGGTAAACATGTCGTGTAGATTCGGCAACTCAAGTTTTTCCCGATTAATGAGTTCCTGAAGAGGGGCCTCTTGCGTTTTTGGAACCCCCATGGTGTGCAGCACCTCTATGAAGGCGCTTTTCGGTTTCTGCAACAGCACAATGACACGCTTGGCCGATAGGGTTTTAGCAATATAGATCGCAAGAAT
>JANTFN010000285.1 GCA_024763435.1 Thermodesulfobacteriota bacterium
CAAATTTATGCCTTTGGTGACAGCCTGCCCGATACAGGAAACCTGTATTTCGCAACTTTCGGGCTCACACCCGATCCGGTCCATTACTACTCCGGCAGATTCTCTAACGGACCGATATGGATAGAATACCTTGCCAACAGTTTGGAAGCTCCGCCGCCGCGTGTTCTGGCCTATGGTGGCGCTATGACCGGAGCAGAAATAACACCCCCGGGACTGCTGACTCAGGTTCGGGGCTTTGTCCAGTCATCCGCCATTATACCAGGATCTCTTGTAACGGTTTGGGCCGGCGCTAATGATTTTCTTCTTGGTGGGACCGATTATCATCAATCTGTACAAAATGTGATAACTGCGGTTAAAATGCTCGTCCGTCATGGTGCAACCTCACTTCTGATCATGAACCTCCCCGATCTCGGTGCCACGCCGTATCTCAACCAAAACGTGGATGCGGCAGCCTCAGGCACAACCTTTTCCATGCTTTTTAATAATGAGCTTGCCAGTCAAATAGCATCGTTCAGAACAAAAAATCCTGGCGTCATCCTGAATATTTTCGACGTATTCAGCGCTTTTGGAAACATTCTGTCACACCCCGGTCTTTATGGATTTCACAATACAACTGATCCCTGCCCTTCCTACGGCAAAAACTTTTCAAATCCCTCCGGCTATTTCTTCTGGGATGACAGACACCCAACAACCGAAGCGCATGCCGTCCTTGCCAGAAAAGTTATTGAAACCTTTTACCCGGAACATCTCACACAACCTCCGTCACAACGGCCGAAAAAATCTTCCTCACAACCCCAAACAACCACGGTGCCCATAGTGCTGGAAGGACGTTAATACAGTATTTCCTAAAACTCAAACCATGCAACTGGTGATGAAGTCCACCTTTTAACCGCCGCTCGGGGCTGATGACTTCTCTTGAAGAAAGGAGCGCCCTTGAGCCGATGGAGCAATTAAAACAAAAGGCCCTTGTTTACGTCAGGGAAAGGTTATGTGAATCGGGCGGATTTTGTTTTTACCGTCTCGAGGAACCCAACGGGTCGGATACCTGTTACGCGATTGAAATTCTGTCGCTCCTCAACCGTCCGTTCCGGGATGAGTTGACAAGCACTTTTCTGAAAAACATCCAGGACAACAAAGGGGGCTTTGAAAGTATTTACTGGGCCTATTATAGTCTCAAGGGGTTGCGGCTGATGGGACAATCTCCCGCCTTCTCACCTGTCCCCTACATTAAAAAACACCTCAAACACTACCGGGTTGCCCATGCGTCCTCCGCGACACAGCTTAGACGTATAAATTTTCTAACTGACCTCCGCGCGCTGTTTGAAATAAATTTTAATCCCGGGCTTAAAGATGAAATCATTCAGTTTATCCTGTCATTTTTAAACAATGACGGTGGGTTTGGGAACCCCGCCTCTACCCTCCTGGAAACCGCCGATGCCGTCAGCGTGCTTCAAAAGCTCGACTATCCAGCATCAACCCTTCCAACCACAGAATTTTTAAAATCATGCGAAGACCCCGTTCACGGATTCCTCAACATCCCCGCCATGGCCCCCTCTTTCATGGAACACCTCCACGCCGGGATTGTCACGGCCAGTTTATCGGGCTACGTCCCGAGATATCCCCGCGCCTGCCTTGCATTCATTCAGGCATGCCAGAATGAAACCGGCGGCTTTTCCCGCGCCTCAAACGGTCTTCCCACCTTTCAGGACACCTATTATGCCGTTCACGCCCTTTCTCTCTTAGAAAAAATGCAGGCGTCAATCCTGGCAGGCTCCTGATACATCCATGCCGCCTTTTAAAGGGATAAAGTTCAGGAGCGCTCAAAATCCTATTGTATTTAGCGCATATCTTCTGGTAAGATCAGTACAGGAACAAACACTGCGGGGTTCGTTCAAAAAACAAGCTAAACAGGAGGTTCCATGGAACTAATAAGTACCCTTGGGGTTATCGCAACCGCCGTTATCGGCGTCGCGCTTCTCGCCATGCTTATCGCAACCTTTTTTATGTGGATCGGCGCGAAAATAGCCGGGGTTAAGAATGCCACATTCGGCAAATCCTTCATCGCGGCCCTCGGGTCTGCCTTTATTACCTGGATTTTTTCCCTTGCCCTTTCCTTCTTTCCGCCCGTGGGCCCGCCGATCGGATTTCTCATAGGGTTAATACTGGTCGTCTTTGTTATCAAGGGCGCCTACGACACTACTTTTGGGAAGGCCCTGCTTGTGTGGGCCTTCCATCTGCTCGCGGAGATCGCAGCTATTGTAATCGGGCTCCTGACCTTTGCCGGCGCTTTGATGCAATTTATTTGACAAAAACAGCTTTTTCTAAACAGAGACAACCCCCCCGACGTAAGAATTTTCACGCGGGGGGAAAACTACCCTCGTTTTTTAAGCCGTAAAAGGGTTTTCACGCATTGGGTTGTTTTTTCTTCTTTTGGCGTTCTACGCCTTTTTGACAGATTTTATTCCGTTCAAACTCTCCAAGCCTGTCGACAAGATCACGGA